>JAGYNC010000257.1 GCA_018400135.1 Victivallaceae bacterium | reverse complement strand
AAGAGTCGGAACGGAAATTCGAACCGCACATTATTGCGTTCCACAAGGGCATCTGGTACGCCAAAGGCTACGAATACGGCACCCGCACCATCAGATGTCTGGCCATTCAACGCATTGTTGCTGTCAAATTCGGCGGCGATAATTTCGAGACCGACAAGAAACTACTGGAAGAAACGCGGCGCAACGGACTTTTCGAATATCCAAAAATCGACGGTGTCCGGCTGCACTGCGACGCGTCCATTGTCTTTTATCTCCGGGAACACCAGAAGGTCAAAAAGTTCAAAATGGAACCGCAGGAAGACGGCTCGCTGATCATCACCCTGAAACCGGCGTTCGAGCACGAGGTTATACGTTTCGTACTTGGTGAAAGCGGTCATATCGCGGTGATCGAGCCGCCGGAACTCCGCACCAAAGTGGCGGACGCGGCACGAAGAATCCTCGAACGCAATTCCTGAAAGGCCTAAAGCCGGAAAATCATCTGTCAAAATGCACTATTGAAACAGTTCTGACAATTCTTGTCATACCTAAAGTCAATGCTGACATGACGAATACCATTTCTATTTTTACCGTTTCAACGGCGAGTCATATCAGTGCGTCCGACACGAAATCCACGACGACAAAACCCAAAGAGATTCCCTCGAAAACACGCCGCCTGTACTACTACCTAGGCGACCTTAAATCGGCCTCTCCAGCGGCAAAACTATATAACGATTGTTTGCATCTTTGCATCGTAAAATCGCTTCAGTAGGAAATTATTCGATACGGTTCAATCCGACTGAACCACGCAGTTGGTTTTGATTTGCAACTCTCAAAAGTTACCATATAGTGTTTTGGCTAAGTGGAAAAGGTGTCCCATCAGAATAATATCTGTAAACTATTCAAGGAATTGTTCAGCCACAAGGAATGAAAATGACATCCCCCAAACGACCTAGCGCAGAAATAGTCAGCACATATTTGAATAGATGGAAGACACTTGAAAATTACATGCTTCAAGAAGACTCATTGAGAAAACTTTTCAAGGAATTGTGTCCTGATAATAAAAGCATCGAAAGTGTATTGCTAAAAGTAAGTGCATTGAATGATTTCTACAGCACAAATATCTTTGATACATACACAGTTGCAAAGCATATTTTTAATTGCGATATTGATGAAGACCTAGAAAATGAAAATATAAGTTTGGTTGGAAAAATTGCGCCAGTAACTATTAGCGGAAAAACCAGAAACTTTTACTCGTTTTCGTCTAAGTATTGTAGTCATCATAAGCCAGAGGCATTTCCAATTTATGATTCATATGTGGAGAAAATGCTCATGCATTTCAAGAAGAAAGATAGGTACGCATCTTTTAAAAAAGATGATTTGAAAAATTATTCTCAGTTTTTAGGCGCAATACATGAGTTCAAAAAGTATTATAATCTCGTGGAATTTTCACTTCGCCAAATTGATATTTATTTATGGCTTACAGGTAAAGAATATTTTCCAAACAAATACTGAATGGCATAACAAGGAAAATAAACACGGATGCAAATTACGCTGTCCCTGTTTACATCGGTTATTTGCAGCTTTACGCAAGGGAGGTTTTCGTGAAACGAATTTTTGTCCCAACTCAGAGTGGTACCGACTGGCAGCGCCTTCTCGGCCAGCCTAGGCGGCACTGGAAGAAAGGGTGCTCCGCCATGTCCGTTGCGGCGTGCTGGGAGGATTCTAACCCAAATCTTCCCAAAGAGGTACTCGCTACACTGCGGGGCGCAAATGATCCGGCCATTGCAGACCTTAAGTTATTGGCCGCTTTTCCTGAGTGGGAGGTGGCACTGCCGGGGGGTAAAACGGTGTCTCAAACCGATGTGCTTGCCTTAGCTTGCAATTCTGGGAATCTGGTCGTGCTGTGCGTTGAAGCTAAAGTTGATGAAACGTTTGGCCCAACGCTAAGAGAAAAAAGAGATGAAGCTACTCACGGCCAACTGGATCGCATCGCCTTCCTTGAGTGCGAACTCGGTCGCAGGGAACCCTTTCCAGATACGATTCGGTATCAGTTACTTCATCGGTTGGTGTCCGCATTATTGACCGCCAGGGCGTTTCATGCACCAGTTGCAGTTATGCTCATTCACTCTTTCAGCCCTTCATCAGCTTGGCGCAATGATTTCATTGCATTCTGCCAAGAACTCGGCTGCAAGACTCTGAGCGCCGATCTCTTCGAAGCGCCGGGGATCAATGGCCCCCGCTTGATTCTCGGCTGGTGCAAGGGCAATGCGAGGTGCCTGAATACCGAGTTGCCAAGTTCGTTCTGACATATCATCCCAGCCGAATCTTCTGGCTCATAGGGAGCAATTGAATACAGGCTAATCATCAACAAGGCATCTTCGATAGAACTATTTGCCCAGTATGTTAGACCGTCGCCCGTAGCAAAAAACCATCCGCCTTTTTTCATGTGTAATGAGAGGATATTCTCGGTAATCATTCCCTCGCCGCCGTATGGATGCCCGGTTCCGATTAAAATCATAAACTCAGAATGATTACTCATCAGCCTTCTCCTTTAACCGCCATTCTTTTTTCGATTTCGGCAATTCGTTCCTTCGTGGCATTGATGAATACTTCGCCCGCGGAGTAAGGCGCGAGGGAGCCGCCTTCGTATTCGGCACAAGCCTCGCGAGTCTTTGCCGCACGTTTTACCAACCACTGCTGTTGTTCCTCTATTTGAGAAGATCGGGCCGCTTCGGACAGTTCCCCGATAAATTTATGGAAGAGAATATGGAGCTTGGCATCATACAAAAAAGCCACATTCGAGATGGTGTAATTCATGGGTTGCTGTTGCTCGAGCTTGGTCAAAATTTCTTCAAGCTGCCGGATTGGCTGGTCGATATGGGGATTCCAGTCCGGGAACGGTATGGTTTGCTCCGGATGGGACGTGACACATCCCGACAATAGCGCCGCAATAAAAAACATTTGTACAATGATTCTCATATACCTGTCTCCCCCTATTGTTGATGTTTCCACATTCAAGATCGCGTCAGAACCAGCTCATGCCGGAGTTTCAGAACCGCGGACATCATCTCCTGCAAATTGATAACGCGAGCCTCGGGTTCCCTGTTTTCAAGGTCCAGATTGATCGTCCAGTAATTGCCTTGTTCGCCGCAAATCCTTGCCAGCAATTCGTCTTGACGGAATTTTATCAGACGGTTTTCGGCAACGCCGCTGGTGGTTATTTTGCCATCATTGAGAAAGTAAACGGGCTTGCCAAGTTTTTTTGCCAAATCCTCAAGCAAGTCGAAAAATATCCCGGCCATGATATTGTCCGCCGGCAACTGCCAAACCTCGCCGGCAACTATCATGCCTTCGTTCAACTGGCTTTCGACAAGCCGCCGGAGAGCGGCAACCGCCTGGTCGTATTGAATCTGCAGGGCGGCGCGACAGCGTCGTTTTGCCCTGT
>JAGYNC010000256.1 GCA_018400135.1 Victivallaceae bacterium | reverse complement strand
TCCTTTTTCGTTCAGGCACTAATTATGAGATTGCATATTTATAGCGTCATGGTAAATTAGAAGTTTCGTTTTGATATTTAAAGGATATCTGGATGAGTGAACAAGTCATGCTGATAAAATCTATATCATCCAATTTATCACGAACTCAGGGAATATTTTCAGAAAGCCATGACCATAAGTTTCGAAAAAAGATTGATAGCGGCCTCCAGCACCGACAGTGTCAAAACCGCCAAACAACTGTTGAAGAAAAAGTGTCTGATATGTGGCTACCGGGACCAGGCAGGACAACGTCACGGCGTATTCATGGAAAAAGACACATATTATTATGTTGCGATGCCGTCGGGCGAACTTGGCAATGGCGTTGCATGTTCGTGTTCATCAGACTCAAGCAAACTCTGTTCGCACGCAGTTGCACTCATCATGTATCTGGGACGAAATCCTGCTGCCACTGAGCCAAAACCGGCTAAACAATTAAATGGCCAGACGCGTTACGCGGGACTCAAATACAAAGATTTTGGCGAACTGGCAGGGGAACACAGTATTCATCCACAAGCTGAAGTAATTATCAACGTTGAATCGGCGTTTCCCCACGTACCGAGCAAATGGGAAAATGCGATACTGGCGGTTAAACTTAAAACTGGCTCAAAGGAATACGTTGGCAACCTCAATAATCTGCGTCAATTATACTTCAGCAAAAGTCTGGCCGTTTCATTACAGTTGTCGCATTTTTCATTGCAGGATCAGCAGATAATACGATTTCTGGCGATTAACTCCGATCCGGACAACTCAAAACTGTTGCTGAATTCAGAGCAAACTTCCGAATTTTTTCACTGTCTGATTGGCTTCGACCGTTTTTTTCGGGACGGTAGCCGGATGATTGTTCATGCCGAAGCCGCGCAACCAGTCATGTTGTGCCGTCGTCGTGCTGACGACAAAATCGCGGCAACACCGGGCATTAAAATCGGGAATACCCATCTTCCGGTAACTCATGCCAGGGTCATCACCGGACGCTCCGGTTGCTGGCTGGGGTTTAAAGGCGAATACTGGTGGGTGGCTGCCACCGTAGACATCGGCTGGCTACGTAATTTCTTCCGTTCCGGCGAACAATCAATCAACGCGGTAACCCTTAGTTCTTTCAGAAACGCTGAAATGTTTCCGGTTCCCGTGGAAAATATTTCTGGAAGTAATCCCGGCATTGAGTCTTGCCGCATTATGCTGGACGGCAAATTTGATGACGACAACTCTCTGAAAATAAAATTGAGTTTTATCTACAAAGACAAAATTTTTCCCGCCAACCATGGACGCCTCGCCATAGAAAGCAAAGGAAATAAATTCTGGTATCGCGATGAAATTGCTGAAAAAAAGATCGAAAAAAACTTGATCCAGTTTGGCTTCAACCGCGTCCGCAACGTCTTTTCGATCTCCAACACTGAGGCAATTGGCGTGTTCCTCGATCAGTTGTTGCCGGAATTGCTCAACAGCGAAAAAAACTATCTATTAACGGGTGAACTTACACGCATTGCCTGTGGCGGACGCGGCCTTTTGCCCATCTCTCTGCAATGTCACATCGCCCGGGAATTCAAAGATAAATTCCTTATCGGTTATGAATTAAAGACTGATGGACTGTCGCTTACCTGGTCGCTTCTGACAAAGGCGGCAAAAGCCGGTAAACACTATTATATGGCCAGCAAACACCATCTGACAAAAATATCACCTCCGTTTCGCGCCTTTCTGATTGCTGCCGAAAATGTCATGCAAAAGCTGGACGATAACGCTTCCACCTTCGAATTGATGCGCTGTTCTGTTCACTATTGGTGTCATCTTGGAGAAAATATTCCGGGCGCGAATCCGCCGGAATTTTCCGGACACATCAACATTGATATGGAAAATTTCTCGAAACCTGGTGGGGAAATCACCATTTCCCCCCTTTTTGCCGGAGAATTGCGGCACTACCAGAAAGAGGGCATGACCTGGCTTAAACAACTTACCGAAAACGGTTTCAATGTGATTCTGGCAGACGAAATGGGACTGGGTAAAACGGTTCAGGCACTGGCGATGCTGGCATTGGGAATTCCCGCATCAGCTAAGCCGGCACTGATAATTTGTCCTGCCGGGTTGACTGAAAACTGGCGGCGGGAATGCAACAGATTCGTCCCCTCGTTCAAAACAGCAAAATTTGAGGGAAACAACACCATTTTAGCTCATATCGAAGATTACCACCTGCTTATCATGTCCTACGCCGCCGCGCGTCGCAACGCCGGACTGTTAAAACATACGATTTTCAGCTACCTGATTCTCGACGAAGCGCAACATATCAAAAATCCTGGAACAGCCAACGCGCGGAGCTGTAAATTAATCCATTCTGAACACCGCCTGGTGTTGACCGGCACTCCTTTGGAAAACTCATCCGAAGATTTATGGAGTATTTTTGATTTTCTTCATCCAGGCATGCTGGGAACATTCACTGCTTTCAAAAAATTTTATAACGGTATCAAGGACAACCAACAGCTCCAGCAAGACCTGGCCGTCAGAGTGTCGCCTTTCATCAAACGCCGCACCAAACAACTTGTGTGCCGCGAACTGCCGCCAAAACACGAACAGATATTGTTCTGCGAAATGGATCAGGCTCAACGCACTTTATACGAAAAGTTTTTTGCTGCCGCCAAACGCCAGGTTGTGGCCATTGCCAGACAAAGCAAAGGGAAGGGCAAAAGCAATTTTGAAGTATTGACAGCGTTACTCAGGCTCCGCCAAATCTGTTGCGATCCAACACTGTTACCCGATAATATCGGTAGAAACACGCTTTCCGCCAAAACTGAGTTGCTCAAAGAACTGGTACTGCAAAATATCGACAGCAATCACAAAATGTTGCTGTTCAGTCAATTTACTTCATTCCTGAAAATTTTGCGCGACTGGCTGGATACAGAACAAATAGCTTATGAATATCTCGACGGCTCTACCCGTAATCGCATGGAACACGTTGATAACTTCAACCAGAATTCGCAGATTCCCGTGTTCCTGCTAAGTTTAAAAGCCGGCGGTGTCGGGTTGAACCTGACTTCAGCTGATACGGTTATCATTTGTGATCCGTGGTGGAACCCCGCAGTCGAAACCCAGGCCACCGATCGAACCCACCGGATTGGTCAAACCCGTCCAGTAAACAATATCAAAGTGGTGGTTAAAGATTCTGTCGAAGAAAAAATCCTCCAGTTGCAAAATACCAAGCAGGAGATGTTTGACAATATCATTGAAAATCCCGCACTGTTCGCCGACAAACTCAGCATCGAAGACCTCCGAATGCTGTTCCAATAATTAGTGCCTGGCCGAAAATTAGCCAAGTCGTTTACCGGTAGCTGGTTGGCTCGCAACATCGCGTTGAAGTTCATCGCGGCGTTCCCGTTTTTTTATTTTCGACCATCCACATGCCCACTAAAACTCCAGGATTGAATTCGACCC
>JAGYNC010000255.1 GCA_018400135.1 Victivallaceae bacterium | reverse complement strand
CGAGGAACATCAGAAAACGCTCGTTGCCAAAAATCGTGAACTCGACGGAGTCGCGGCCCGTAATCAGGAGTTGCAGGAACAATTGACTGAACGCGAGAAGCAGTACCAAACATTGCTTGGACGACTTGAAGACACTGAAAATACCGGGAAGAAATTGGCCGCGCTCTCGGAAACTGTCGCCGTAATCAGCGAAGAACGCGATAGTCTGCGCAACGAAATCACACGCCTTCGGGAACAATCGGATGCTGATGCCGCCGCCCTTCGCGAGCGTATCCGCTCCCTCTCCGACGTTCACGTACAGCGTGAAGCGTTGCACAAGGAACTGCTGGCGATAAACTCGCGTTTTCAGGAGGCTGCCGAAAAGCAGCAGGAGGAAGGCAGGAAGTTATCCGAATTATCTGGACAAAAGGTTGCCGACCAAGCCAGACTGAAAGTTTACGAAGACAGGATTTCCTCCTTTGAAAAACAGGTGGGCGACGATGCCGCAACAATACAACAGTTGCGGATAGATAACACGAGACTGGCCAGAAGCACCGGAGAGATGGAGGACAAAATAAAGCAATTGGACAACCAACTGGCGGCTTTACAGTCTAGTTCCGATGTTGTAACCAGAATTCTACATCGTCCTGAAGCTCTTTCCGAAGAACGGCTGGCTCAACTGCTCCAGGACGGCGCGAAGGCCGAAAAACGGGAGGCCGATGATGTCGCCATCTGGAATTACCGGCAAATCATTGACGCTATGCCGAAAAATGTGACGGCACACCACAGGCTTGGAGCAATAATGTTGAGGAGAGGTCAAAATGAAGAGGCCGTCGATCTCCTGCAAAAAGCTTATATCATAAATCCGGATGACGCTGATATCGCCATAAATTATGCAAAAAGTCTTATTGCTTTGGATCGGGCCGGCAATGCTTTGGCGGTTCTCCGTAAAGTCTATAAGGGTAAGGAATTAAAAAATTCGGAATTAAACCTTGTATTAGGTAGAGTACTATTTGAAACAGGTCAAATAGATGAAGCAAGAGAGCAACTCGAACGCGTGGTTAAATTATCGCCCGACAAACCGGGAGGTTACTTGTGGCAAGCCAGATTGTTAGCCGCAGACAAAAATAACCTGGATAGCGCGGCCGGGTATTATCGCCAGGCCAGAAAACTCGGAGCCTCACCTGACCCATCACTTGAAAAAGCACTCGCTGCCCATTTGTCGGATAATGCCGATATGATTGATTTTATGTCAAAAGCCGCGCTTGAGGCAGAAAAAAGCGCTGATTGGACTTCGGCAGTTTGGTACTACACTCAACTGGGTCAAATTAGTCCGGGAAACCAGCTTTTCAGTAATAAGCTTGCTATGAGTTATTTGTTGCAAAATCAACCGGAAAAGGCACTGGAAGAGGTTGTTACAGACAATAATCCTCCAGGAGCAATGATTGCGGCGGTGGCTGCCGCGATGCAACAGGATGCGAGTTTGGCGCTGAAGTTTTTGAAGCTGGCGCGACAACATCAGCAGTCGTTGCCTGACTGGGTTAAACCGCTCTGCGTTATTGGAAAGCAACATTTGTCAAAAACTTCAAAGTTAACCCCGGATGCCGGAGAGGCATTACAGATACTGAAACAACTAGGCCAGCCATGAATATTTCCACTCGGGGGAAAAATTTATTTTTTGTCTTACTTATCCCTTTACTCGCGGGGATTGTGGTACGAGTGATTGCTCTAAATTCCTGGTGGGCTTCGCCATTCCGTTACTATTCTTATGTTAGCGGTTTGGATATGCAGACCATCCTGAATATTGGGTTCCAGTTCTATCAGGAGTTTGCTACTTTTACCCTATACAAATTTACCATTGCCGTGATTTTGTGGTTCACCCACGGTAGTCACTGTTCTGAAGCGTTGATTATTATTCAAATGCTGATGGGAATCGGCATCGCTCTCATGGTTTCCTGGCTTGCCTTGCGGTTGACGGGCAAACGTCTCTGGGCGGCGCTGTCTGGCCTGCTGGCTGCACTTTATGCTCCCGGCTTAATGTATGAATGTTTTGTGCTCAAAGAGATTTATCTGATCTTTTTTTCGCTATTAGCATTAGCCGCGGTTATTTGGGGACGTAAGCGCCATTTCTCGCGGCCCGCGTGTTTTATTGTCGGTATCATAGTTGCGCTACCGTGTCTTTGTCGCGTCACCGCCCTGCCATTTGTCATATTGGCCGGATTTTGGCTATTGCTTTATTGTCTGCGCCGTTGGCGCAAAGGTGGAGAGAAGTTATGGCGCCATCTGGCAATCCGGGCACTATATTTTGCCGCCGGTGTCGTGATATTGCTGGTGCCGGTATCGGTATTCAACTATTTCAACACCAACGGCAATACTCTGTTGCCCTTTGATGTCAACGTTGGATATGCGATCAGCCTGGGGAAAATAAAAAATCCAACGACCTTGAATCCGAATGCTGAAACATTAAAGCGCAACACTGATGTTGCCGCGTTGTCAACGGAATCTTGTTTCCGCTCGTATTTCGATAAAACCGTCAGTTTCACAACCAATTTCCTGCGCAAGGTGCCGCTGGTATTTTTGCCTTATGAAATACCCAATAATCTGAACTATTATTTTGTCCGAAGCAAACTTTTTCCGCTTAGCTATCTACCGGGGCCGCTATTACTATTGCCGTTGGTTGTGACCGCTTTACTGTTAATTATTTTTGCCGGGAGATTTGTGGGTCGTGAAAGCCTGCTGCTTTTTTATATTATTGCCTTCACCATCCCAATTTGTTTCTTCTATCCGCTAGCGCGTTATCGGCTGGTGCTTTATCCTATTTTTTCTCTTTTGGCGCCATACCCGATATTTTTTGCTATTAGAAGCATGAAACAAAAAAAACTGCTCAAGTCATTGGCGCCACTACTTATTTTCACCCCGATATTCTTGTTGTCCATGCCGGATATTAATCTGCGCAATGAGGATTTTATCGCTTATGGCAAGGCATTAAAAAAACAAGACGGGAACTTGTTTCGCGCCATCAGCTATTTTCGCGCGGCATATCATCGAGCGCCGCATTATCAGGCTGCAATAGTGAACTATACGGACGCGCTATTGCAAACCGGCCAGGCAGAACGGGCCACAACGGTGATAAATGCCGCGTTGACAGCAAAACCGGAGTATCCACCCTATTTGTATTATGCGGCGTTGGCAGCTTTCTTTTCCCGCAGTCCGGCACAAGCTGAGCGATTGTTTAAAGAGCTATCTCCGGCAAAGCTTGATCCAAAATTGCGAGTAATTTATCACTACTACCTGGGCGAAAGTCTAAGGTTGCAGAAAAAATACAATGCCGCGGTGATTGAGTACCAAAAAGGTATGGTTGCTAATCCCACAGAAGCGCAGCAAGAGTTATTGATTGAAGCAATGAATCGCGTCCCTCATTGAGTGTTATGCCTGTTGTCGTACCGCAAAGTGTAAGGCCTCACTCTTTGGGTGGGGTCGAGGCTACGACACCCGAGGAGGAA
>JAGYNC010000254.1 GCA_018400135.1 Victivallaceae bacterium | reverse complement strand
GTAGTATTGACCCCGAACCAAAGGAAAGAGTGAGGGGTTACGTAATTTCTTACGGATACAGGAAATTAAGAGAAAAAATGTTTGCGCTTCCCTGTTTTTGATGTATCTTCACTAATTGCTTTCTTTCGGCCTCAAAACGGGCATTATGCCGGGGTAACAGAGGAAGCGACAGGCGCTTTGCAGCAATCATTGCAACTATGACTACGCTTCTATAACGCTTAAGCTATTTTTGGCGGGGAATTGCGTGATCCGGGTTGTTGTACATGATACTGAAAAGGGATGCGTGAGCGCCTGATTCGTTGTTCATTGTGGGAACTAGTGTTACAGAGCACTGGCTTCTTCGTTAAATATGTAACCAAAAAGGATTTAGTTATGAATCAGTTTATTGCAATCGCTGATGCTGCCGCAGCAACAGGATCTCAATCAGGAGGCGGCTTTATTTCGTTGGTACCAATGCTCGTTATTTTTGGCGTGATGATTTTCTTTATGATCAGGTCGCAGAAAAAACAAGCCCAGAAACGTCAGCAGATGATTGACCGGATCAAGAAGGGAGATCGTATTATTACCGCCGGAGGAGTTCATGCAACGGTGATTGAAGTAAAAGATAAGACCTTTATCGTCGAAATTGCCGACAAGGTCAAAATTGAAATCAGCAAATCAGGCGTGAATACTCTGCTTAATGGCGAAGGTGCTTAATCTGCTAATAACAATCAACAGAATTTTTAAATGAGACGATAATCATGAACAAACGACCAGTTATTTTGCGGACATTTATTGCTCTTGTGGTGATCCTGGTGTTTTTGGTTTCTGTCCACCCGCTGGCTCCGCGAGACTTTTATGACACTTTCAAGGCAGCTTTGCAAGCTGAGGGCGACTCCCAGGCGCAAAAGCTCATTGCCGAAGCGAAGAAACGTCAAGCCGCCGACAGCAGTCTACACCCGTCACAGGCTTTGTTGCAGTCGGCAGACGCCGAAGGTGTTGAACTTAAAGAGTTGGTGCGCGGCAAGGATTTGCAGGTTAATCAGGATGTTATTGGCTTGATTCGCAAAAAATCCGGCAGTTCGATTCGTTTTGGACTTGACCTTAACGGCGGCGTTGAATTTATGCTGGAACTGGCTCCCGATCAGGAATTTATTGAGCGGGTAAAGGCTGCGACAAAAGATGACGCGGATGCGGCCGTGAAGTTTAAAGAACGCATGGAGACTGAATTCAGCCGTTATCGGGATATCGCTATTGAGACCCTGCGCTCCAGAATGGAAGCGCAAAAAATCTTTGAAGCAGAGATTTCTCCGGCTGGTGGCAATTATATTTCTCTCAAGGCCCCCTTGGTCTCCAAGGATGAAAAACTCAAATTGCTCGATTTAATAAAAATGAGCGCCAAACTGCGTTTTCATCTGGTGGCTGAAGATAACGCGAGCTTGGTTAAACAGTATTTGGACGACCCTGAAAATTTTGTTCCCCCTATCGGGTATCAAATGATGGAAACCCGGGAAACGCAAAAACCGGGTAAAGCACAACAACAAATTTATTTTGTACAACGTCGCTGGAAAATGGACGGACGCAACATCATTGACGCGTTTCCCTCACAAGATCAGTTCGGGCAGCGCAAAATAATTCTCCGCTTTGACACTACTGGCGCCAGGCGTTTTGGCGAGGTGACTTCACGCAATGTTGGAAAAATGCTGGCCGTGGTGCTCGATAACAAGCTTTATTGCGCGCCGGTCATAAATCAGGCTATCATGGGCGGGAGCGCGGAGATCAGCGGCAATTTTTCCAACGAGGAAGCGGTAAACATCTCCAACGCGTTGGTGAGCGGCAGCTTGCCATTTCAAATCAAAGTAGTCGGTATTTTTGATACGGATCCGACGCTTGGCGCGGATAATGTGAAAAATGGTATTTATGCAGGAATTTTGGCGTTGCTTGTGGTTGCGCTATTTATGTGCTGTTATTATCGACGTGCCGGTGTGGTGGCAACAGTTGCATTGGGGATAAATCTCATCTTGGTGCTAGGGGCTTTGGCCGCGTTCGACGCTACGCTTACGCTTCCCGGGATTGCCGGGATTATTCTCACAATCGGTATGGCGGTAGACGCGAATGTGTTGATCTTTGAACGCATTCGTGAGGAACTCAACAAGAAAAAAGGATTGATGTCAGCAATTGACATTGGTTACAGTAAGGCTTTCACTACGATTCTGGATGCCAATCTGACGACGTTGTTTACCGCACTTATTTTGATGAAAGTCGGTACCGGTCCGGTCAAGGGGTTTGCCGTGACTTTGAGCATTGGTATTATGACCAGCATGTTTACCGCCCTATTTCTCACCCGGCTGATGTTTGATTATTTCGATCGTATGTTTAAGTATCGCGATATGAAAATGTTTCATTTGTTATCAAGTCCCGCCTACGATTTTCTTGGCAAGCGTCGCATTGCCTTTGTCGTATCAATAGTGCTGATGGTTTGCAGTTTGACTATTTGCGCCATCAAAGGCCGAAACATTCTGGGAGTGGATTTTACCGGCGGTACTAGAATTACTTTTGATTATAAGGAACACGTCCCGGTTTCTGAACTAGAAAATGCATTGAAAAACTTTGACGCTAAAATTACCTATAAATCGAGTATGGCACAAACGGACAATCGCAAGCTGGAAATACTCATTCGCAAGAATATTGCCATTGAGGGTGACGATGAACAGGCCACCAGCCCCAAAGAGGATATTCGAAAACTGTTGGTCGGTAACTTTCCGCAAATGGCGTTGAGCGGTGGACAAGAAACTTCACTAGGTGGTCTGGTCGGTTGGGAATTCAGTAAGTCAGCTATGCTTGCCATCTTTCTATCTTTCATCGGAATTGTCATTTACATTTGGGTGCGATTTGAGTTGGCTTATGGGATCGCTGCCATTATTGCGCTGTTACATGATGTTACTATTGCAACCGGTATCTTTGTTGCTCTAAATTATTTCGGGTTCAGTAGCGAAATTTCATTGCCGGTTATTGCCGCATTGTTAACGATTATTGGTTATTCGTTAAACGATACCATTGTCGTTTTTGATCGGATACGTGAAAATCTTGGTATTATTAAGGATAAAAATTACACGCAGGTTATTAATATCAGTATCAATGATACGCTTAGTCGTACTCTGCTAACCTCCGTAACTACTTTGGCGGTATTAATAGTACTGCTTATTTTTGGCGGTATCGCGATTCGTGATTTTGTGTTGGTGATGCTGCTGGGCGTTGTCGTCGGCACCTATTCTTCTGTTTTTATTGCCAGTCCGGTAGTTGCGATATGGCATCGAAAAATTAGACATCGCGAAGAGAGTAAAGATAGAAATTGATACACTTCGCCCGGGCGGAGCAAGCTGCAAGATCATCCCGCTCTGCGGGATCGCAGCCAATGAAGCAGATGCGCCGCAATGAATTTCCCCGAAGGGTAAATTGACATGAGTCTTTTGATTTAACCAAACGAGTGAATCAGTGAAATTGCTATTGTCCATCAAGATTACTTGTGT
>JAGYNC010000253.1 GCA_018400135.1 Victivallaceae bacterium | reverse complement strand
TCGCTGAACATGTGGACCGGCAGAACCTGGTGAATTCACTGACGAATTTGTCGAGAAAAAACATCAGCATTTGATGTAATCAAAAAGGAGTAGATCCATGTATCTTGGAAAACCACTGACGCTAATTTTTGTCGGCAGTTTAATGTTTATCGCCGACGCGATGGCCCTATCGCAGTCGGAAAAACCTGACAACTTGATTCCCAATGCCAACTTTGAGAAACCCTTCAAGGAAAATCTCCCCCGTGGCTTTAGCATAGTTCCTCAGGCAGGATATAACGGCTCAACCGGGCTTTATTATGAACGAAAACCTACAGATGAATATAGTTTTATCTTACTTCATGTATTTACGCCGAAAAGTAGGCAATATCTATTTGGAGCCACAATTCAACAGGCACTCACGCAGGCGGCGGGAGGGAATGCCAGGGTTTTCATGCAGGCATGGAAAGGCTGGGAAGCGCATCGGGCTACCGGAGAAAAAATGACTTTTCTCGGTGGCGAACATGCGTCATTTCCGGAACATGGCGCAGGCTGGCAGCGTGTCTACGCAAGGTTCAACGTGCCGCGGGAAGCGGATCGCGTTGAGGTTGGCGTATGTCTCCCACGAGGAACGTATGGTGAAGCCTGGTTTGATAATGCTTTCTCCCAACCGCAAATAACCGCCGAGTTTAAGAAGTTGAAGAGAGAAAACATTCCAGCGATCGATGGCAAACTTGAGGAGGCCTGCTGGGATGGATTTCCCTTGCAAAACTTTAGGTCGCCAGACGGGAAGCAGGCAAAAAACAGCACGGAGGTATGCCTTGCCGCATCTGACGACGCCCTGTTGTTCGGGATAAAATGTTCCTATACCGCAGGCGCTACGCTAAAGAGCGAGATATCAGATCATGATGGCGCAGTATGGGAAGACGAATCAGTTGAAATATTTTTGCAGAGCATCACAGATTCCGGAACCTATGCGCACATGGTCATTAATCCATCCGCCAGCGTTTATGATTCCTATGGCAACGGCAATGTAGAGTGGAGCAGTTCAGCTGAAGTTGCGACAGACAATGATCAGGAAAAAGGGGTTTGGACTATCGAAATGAGTTTGCCCATCAACAATATCCCGCTGGATATGGGATCATTGCGCACTCCATGGCGGCTGAACGTCTGCCGCAACGATAGTGAACATGGCCAGGTAAGCGCCTGGGCATTGCCCCAAGGCGGTAGCTTTCATAATGTTACTAATTTTGGTTTTTTGAATATCCCGGATTGTGACTACAATTTCTTGCTGGACGGAATTAGGGATACACTTCTTCACGAGGCGAAGCATGAATTAAACTTGGCTCTTACGGGAGGCCAGGATGACTCGCAGGGGGCCACGTCGGCAAAATTGCAGGAAGCGAGGCGGAATATCGAGGCGCTCAATTTATTAATCGAAAAATCCCACGACAACCGACTGCCGCAGTCAGACTACCGGCAGATAGCTGAACTGCTCAATGGTATCAAGGCAAAAAAAAGTGAGATTTCGATCGCAGGCTTCGTCCCAAAGCTCAAGGCCGCTTTTGGCACAAGTGCCAAGCTGGGGATAAGCACAGCATCATCCCTGGTGAAGATTTTTCCAAACTCATTGGAATCAGTTGCAAAACTGACCAGGGTCAGTAAATCCATTCGGATATCAGCCGCCGCCAATGAATACGAAGCTTTCCAACTGGTGCTGTATCCTTTGACCGGAGAAGTCGTTAACAATGTATCAATTGACGTTACTCCGCTCAAAAATTCCCGTGGAGACGTCATAGAAAAAAACAATATAGAACTTAATCTTGTCGGATATATTAAAACTCAGAAGCCGGTTTATAAAACGTCATATATTGGCGACTGGCCTGATCCTGTATATCCCTTAAATAAGCCTTTTCCTGTACTTCCCGGCAAACCCGTGGTCATTTGGGGGCGCATGTATGTTCCCGCAGGAACTCCCCCCGACGTTTACAATGGTAAAATTGAAATTGTAGCGGATGGGGCAAAAACCAGTTTGGAACTCAATCTCAAGGTCCATAATTTTGAACTGCCAAATCGACCAACCTTGGCAACCTCTATTGGCTGTTCGCCTTATCACCTGTCACAATATTACACAGGTTCAGCTGACTATCGCCAATCTATGCCCATGAATAAATATATAGATTGGGTAAACTTTTTTCTGACAAGATATAGAATAGCTCCAACTTTTTTGGGTACTGCGTATAGAGAAAGGAAAGTCTCCAATGGATCATGCTACTGGGATTATACAAAGACAATAGGTTTGGCGAATATGTTTAAAAAATATATCCCTTATGAGGCCTTGTTTGTTGAAGAAAACGCAGTGTCGAACTGGGGCACATGGGCGACGATCCATAACGCAAGAATAGATTTTCATGCAGATAATGGCACTCCCGTAGGTCAGGTGGAATTCAGCAATCCGGAGCATTTCAAATCGGCATGGGGGTGCTTGCGAACCCGTATTTGCGGCAAATCTCTTGCAATGGCAAACAGTATTTCTTTCAAAATAAAGGCACGGAATAAAGAGAGTGAAGGTAAAAAAATAAAACTTATTTTTCGGTACGGACATGGCGGATCAGGTGGTCGGTCAAAAGACGTTATCTATGAACTGAAAGACGATAGCTGGCGACACGTATCTATACCTTTGCACCATTTTTTTTCTTCGGTTGAAAAAACACAATCTGAATTACGAAAAATGGAGTATTTTGACATAGTACCCGTGTATGACGGTTTTTACCCATACGGATTTGCCCTATCCGATCTTCGTATCCAAAATGAAGCTGCAGGATTCAGTGAAACAATGGCTAGCTTTTCTCTTGATGAAATTGCCAATAAAGCGGCAGCTACGCTAAAAGATGCAGTAAACCAGTTTAAAAATGCAGGATTCTCCAACCGTTTTTTGGCAATATACGGTTGGGATGAGATGAAGGAGTATGAAACAGAACAGGCTATTCCCGTTTTAAGCAAAGTAAGAGAATTTGTGCCTGATGTTATGTGTCTGCAAACGCTGAATACGAATAAAACATTGGCGCGCATAAAGGCACAGCCAGCTGCTGACAAACTTGATTTGACTTTTTGTCCATTAACAACCCAGTTTTCTGATAATCTCTATAATGCAGGTCAATGGCAGTATGTCTGCATTGCTCCATTTCCGCCAAGCGCAAATTTCTTTATTGATCAACAAGCCGTTGATCATAGAATATTATTTTGGCTTACCTGGAAAAGAAAAATGAAGGGTTTTCTCTATTGGCAAAGTATATGGTGGCAGCGCATTGAGAAATTAAATTCTATTCCCAATTGCCCGGGAAAGCCGCATTGGGGAGTCAAAAATAATCTGTCTGATAATCTTGACGGCATGTTGATCTATCCAGGAGAAGATTGGACTCCGATTCCCTCCATCAGATTGGAAAACATTAGGGACGGCGTAGAGGATTTTGAATATTTTTCAATGCTTAAAAAGTTGGACCCTCAAAATAAGCTCTTGGAAATTCCGGAAGAAATCCTGAAAAAATG
>JAGYNC010000252.1 GCA_018400135.1 Victivallaceae bacterium | reverse complement strand
CCATGTAGGACAATCCCCACTCTTTCCCGTATCGAAATCGGGATCGAAATCGGGATCGAGATCGCTGTCGTAATCGGGATTTTTCACCATGAGGGACATGAAGGAGCATGAAGCGGGAGAAGAGGAAGAATTTTTCACACTCCTGTCTGTTTATTTTCAAGACTTCGCAGACAAGAGTGTCTGCGCTACATTGTCATAATCATCACCGCTCTTCGTTAGTGTCAAATTAGTGAAGATTAGTGGTTAAAACTTCCCATTTTCTCCCCAAAGCCGTTCGGAGAACGCAAGCTACTGGAATACGATCCAGATACCTCTCTTCCCTCATTCTGCACTTTTCATTCCCTCATCGTTCCCCCATCCTCTCCCATCCCGTTATCCCGTCAAAGCCCCCCTTCTTCCCCCCTCTTTTCTCCCTCATTCTGCATTCTCACTTTTGCTTGTGTTCACACCCAATTCTGACGGACCCCCCGGATTCGGGAAAAGCTGGTTGAGAAAATCGCGCATTTCCCGGATAAAACGTTTTTCGGAAAAAGTCGCGGCATGACGACGGATGAGTAGCGGATCGAATTTCAAAGATTCAAACTCTTCGACCGCTTCCACTAATGTCTCGCTGTTCTGGCGGTGAAAAAACAGTCCGCTTTCACTGTTTTTAACAGTTTCCAATGTTCCGCCGTCCCCGAACGCGATCACCGGCGCTCCGGCCGCCTGCGCTTCGACCGGCATAATCCCGAAATCCTCAATGCCCGGAAAAACCAGTGCGCGACAACCACGGTAAAGTTCGCGGAGACGAAAATTATCTACCCGCTGTTCAAAAATTATATTACCGCAACCCCCGGCGCGTCGCATGAGTCGTTTCAATTCACTGCCGCAACCGGCCACGATCAATTTGCGTCCGTTGCGGATAAAAGCATCAACCGCAATATCCGGTCGTTTGTAGTGACACAACTCGCCGGCGTAGAGATAGTAATCACGGGGTTCACGCGGTTTATCCATGAAAAAATCGACATCCACCGGGGGATGGATCACTTCGGCGGTTCTATCGTAGATGCGCTTGATACGCTCCGCCACAAAACGGCTGTTGGCAATAAAGTAGTCGACGTTTTCGGCTGATTTGAGATCGTAATTTCGCAGATAGCTGCGGAACAGACGCATGCCGAGTTTCCCGTAGATGTCGGCACTGTCGTAATACTCCTGATACATATCCCACAGATAACGCATGGGCGTATGGCAGTAGCAAACATGCAGTGTGTCCGCCCTTTTTCGAACTCCTTTTATCGGGCCGGATTCACTGCTCAGGAGAAAATCATAACCGGAAATATCGGTCCGTTGCAATGCCAGAGGCATCAATGGCAGATACGCGCGGTAAAGTTTTGTCGCCAGCGGTAAACTATTGATAAAAGTACACCGGATATTGTCGGAAGGGAAGCGCAACGCCATCGCTTTACGGTCATGGACATGCGTTAGCATATCGGCATCCGGAAACATCCCGTGAAAGGCATCCAACACTTTTTCGCCGCCGCGATGGTTCACCAGCCAGTAGTGCAACAATAATGTTTTCATATCAATACGCGCCGCGGCAAAGCGCCACTTCCAACACTGTTTTAATAAGGATATAGATATCCAGCCATGGACTCCAGTTCATTACGTAATATCGCTCCAGCAAAACCCGTTCCGCGTATGAGGTGTTATTGCGTCCGGAAACCTGCCACATCCCGGTAATTCCGGGATTGACACTGGAAATCAAATCATAGGTCTCGCCGAAATAGCGGATTTCATCCTCGACAATCGGACGCGGCCCGACCAGATTGAGTTCGCCTTTCAACACGGAAAACAATTGTGGTAACTCATCCAGGCTGGTTCTGCGGAGAAATTTGCCCAGCCGGGTTACCCGGGGATCGTTTTTCAGTTTGAAATTCGTACTCCACTCGTTTTTCATCTCCGGACTGTTTTCCAACAGATCCTCAAGGCGCTCGTCGGCATTATAAAACATGGTTCTGAATTTCAGGATACTGATTTCCTGCCCGCGTTTGCCCAGGCGTCGCGCCACATAAAATACCGGGCCTTTCGAATTCAGTTTGACCAACAGCGCAATCAACGCCATGGGAAACGCCAGCAGCAACATGGCAACCAGCGATAGAGCAACATTCAAAATACCGCGCAGCATAATATTGGTCTTTATTTTCAGACCGGATTTGCTTTCCACAAGAGTTATTCCAAAAATGTCGTGCAGATAGGAGACGGAACCCGGGAAATCATATATCGCGCCGACAAAGCTGATGTGCTTGAAGCAGGAATTTGCTCTTTCAATATTGTTTATAACGCAGGAAAGCGGCTGGCAAATGATGACGTGATTGATGTTCAGCCGAGTCACCAGTTCCCGGTTGTCCTCCAGATTGCCGACAACAGGAACTCCACCGATCTTGCTTCCTGTTTTGGCCGGATCATCATCAATTATCAGTAGCGGCTTCAGTCCATGATAGCGGCTTTTGTTGAGGATTTCGATCAGCAGGCCTCCGCTGTTACCGGCACCCCAAATTGCCACCGGCACGATCCCGATGCGGCAGTGCAACATCATGGTGCGCGCCAGCCATCGCGTGATGGTGACGGCAAAAAACATGAATGGCAATGGCAGATAAACCAGCAACATCTTTAGACAAAGTTCCGGCACCTGATACCGCTCGGCAAGCGGTACAAAATTAGGAAATTCCGGAAAATAAAAGAGTCTTATCGTCAACAGTCCGATGATAATATAGAAGACGCGCCGCATTTCTTCCTGTGGCGACAACGGCATACCGGGAGAAAAAAAGCCGCCGTGGTAAAGTCTGGATTTTTCAGCAATGATGAAGAAGCCTAATGCCATGAATACTGTAATAGAGTCAGGATAAAGCCGCTCTGAGACAAATAGTTCCACCGCGCGACCAACAATCATGCCCGAGCCGACGATGGCAATACCGTCGGCAATCAGCAACATCGGATTCCTGGCCCGTGGCGCCCGGAATTCCCGTTGCAAAACCTTCAAAGTTTTTTCCATCTGTACCCTTGTCTGCGTTATTTCTTCTCAAGCTGGAAGCTTAAGGTACTTTTTCCCTATCGAACTCCGGGTAATCGCTCACTATTCGGGTGGGGTCGAGGCTACGACACCCGAGGAGGAACGATTAGTGCTCTGTAGTATTGACCCCGTCCCAAAGTAAAGAGTGAGGCACTACAACTTATTTCTTTGCCCCGAAAACATGCCGTCGTCCATCTTGGTTCTACAGAAATTTGCTGTTTTCAACCGGACATACAGGATAAAATCTTTTTAATCCCGTTAATCCTGTCTAAAAAAGTTCCGGCAAAGCCAGTTAGGTTGAATATTCTAGTTGAAATGTCATGTTATTCAAGTATTGTCGCTTTGAATGAATGAAAAATATATCATTTTGGACAATGCCTCAGTCTTTGGGTGGGGTCGAGACCCCGAACCAAAGGAAAAAGCGAGGCCTTACCATTTTGGACAGGATAACGGGATTGGCGGAATTGGACGAAATTAGAAATTCGAGGCGGGTTCATTT
>JAGYNC010000251.1 GCA_018400135.1 Victivallaceae bacterium | reverse complement strand
GGATTCAGAATCTGCCGCCAGCCGCGGAGAGAATGCTCAACATCAACGCCTGGACCAAAACAGCCATTGAGCATGAGTTGGATGGATTCATCAATACGGGCTGGGGCAAGATAGCGTCAGGCGATCCGGTTGCGGAACCACACGAAGCATGCTGGCTCCCGATCCTTTTCGGCGCCGAAACCTGCTGGAATCTGCCGGTGCGTGACTGTAGAAGTTTCACCCGCAGATTCCTGTCTCATTTCTTCAATATCGAAGCCGGTCATTCATTAATTGAAATCTTCCTCAATCCGTCCCTCAGTCACACTGTGCCGCCTGAGTTGGATTTTCTGGAACCATCCCGAAATCAGCATCGCTTTGAGCTGATTAGAGATTTTGTTCGTATGATCGAACATGACAGAATGCGCTTAACCTTGTCGAATGACTTTCGCATGTATCACGCCTTTCTTGAGAAAGAGATGGTTGATTACCGATATATGATGATTGGGGACCATGCCAAAAGTTTCGCCGACTCACTTGAAGCACTGGAGGAAAGCATTAGAAAGATCCTGGAAAGATTTTATCTAGCTGAAGGAGTCGAACTCTTCTTGGATTCGCGGTTTGGATTTGACAAGCAACTTGTCAAAGATATGGACGCGTCTCTGGCCAAGACGCGTGTGACAGGATCAGCGCCATCGCGCATATAGCGTACAATGACCTTGCCAAAAACGCTTCATATGTCGTTTCATGCCGTTTTCGTTTCTGCTTCACTCCATAATGCTCTGGATCAAACGACTGCAGACGCACGTTTTCTCCGGAAAGCAGGTGATTTCATGCCCAAATTCGGCAAGCCCAATATCATCTATATTTTGGCCGACGACATGGGATACGGCGATATTTCATGTTTGTCGAAAATCGGTTGTATTTCCCGTTTGTCTTTTAAAGTACTTCCTGTTACTCAAGCGTAATCTCAATAACCGCGCCCAATTCATGCAGCTGACAGTCATCTGGAATCGATACAGAAAAACCTTCATGAGCAAGGTGCCACGACACAGGTGTATCACAGCCTAACAGTCTGACTGTTTTTATCGATTTTCCAGTCAGACATTTGACTCTGAGTTCTTGTTGATTAGGCTGAATCAGACTGATGGCAAAAACCTTATTGCCTTTGCAGGTAAAAAAGAAGTCATTAGCGGTAAACGTTGTAACGAATCCGTTTTCTTTACGCTGTTCTGTACTACTAATGTAGAAATTTGTCGGGCCTTCGTGCGCAACATACCAAGGTTCGGCATCGTAAATAGCTTCACCATTTATCTTCAGCCAATCCCCCAATACGCTTATGCTTTTGACGGCTTCTGGCGGCAGTTCTCCGTTGGGCAAGGGCCCTAGGTTCAGCAGCATATTGCCGCCGCGCGAAACCGCGGAAACCAACCAGAACAGCATTTCCTGAGGCGATTTCCAATCCTGATCATAACAATTGTACCCCCAGGAATTATTTGTAGTGGCAATACATTCCCAAGGATTTCTTTCAACCGCTTCGGGAAGCGTATTATCACCGGGAATCAGGATATCTCCCATATCATTTCCAACACGTTGCGACACCAGTGTCTGTGGTTGCCGTTCATAAACACAGCGGTAAAACTCAAAACTGTATTCCGGGGGGATACACAAAGGAGTATCAAACCAAATTTCGCAGAGGTCGGGATAATTTTCTGTCAGCTCACGTACCTGCGGTAATGACTTGCGTTTAATATATTCTTGAAATGATTCCGGAGCCGGGTCAAAATAATTTGGGAAATTAGCGTTGCCGCCTGATGGGCCAAATTCTTTCATGCCGCCATCACCGCCGTCGCGCCAGTCAAGTGAGTGGGAATAGTAAACTCCGAAGTCCACACCATGCCGGGCACAGGCAGCATTCAGTTCCGCAATGATATCGCGTCCGAAAGGGCTTACGTCAACCACATTAAACGGATCAGCCGACTGAAAGAGAGCAAAGCCCTCATGGTGTTTAGAGGTAATGACAATATATTTCATTCCCGCAGCTTTGGCGATATTCACCCAGGCATCGGCGTCAAAATTGCCTGGGTTGAACTCTCTAGCCAAACCGGCATATTCAGACCGGGAAATGCTTTTACGGCGCATGATCCATTCCGCGACACAAGGCCCCTGGCCACCGTCTTCCATTTTCTCTCCGTTCCAAACCCCCGCCGGAATGGAATACAGGCCCCAGTGGATAAACATTCCGTATTTATTCGCCTTAAAACGCTCTTTTCCCCTTTGCTTCGCCTCTGAACTGTTCATGCTCTGCCATTTTGGTTTTAATTTTTCCGCTTTTGACATTATTTACCTTACGATTTAATAGTCGCAAGTAAGTCTTCTAAGTGAGCTTCCGCAAGACATTGGTAATTGTCTGCAGCCCCATAGTAAATCTTCAAGGTTTGGTCTGATTCAAGAATTGCGCCTGTGGGAAATATAACATTAGGGACGAAGCCTGTTTGTTCATATTCGGCTTCCGGGCGCATGATGCATCCAGGGGATTTGCCAATAACACGATATGGATTATCAAGATCAAGTAGCAGAGTCCCAACTGTATAGTAATGTCCCGCGCAAGTGCCGGAAACAGCATGTATGATCACTAACCAGCCGGCGTTTGTTTTAATCGGCGGAGGCCCTGCACCGATTTTAAGCGAATCCCAAAGTCCGCTACGGCATTTAACCAAAAGTTCCGTATTACCCCAGTACTGAAAATCAGCGGAATCCGATATCCATATATTCCCGTCGCCCCTGCTACTCAGAGGACGATGCAGCATTAAATACTTTCCATTTATTTTTTCAGGAAAAAGCACAGCGTTTCTGTTTGATACATGTAATGGAAATGAAACATGCTCGACTGTTTTGAAGTCATTTGTTTTTCCCAGTCCTATACGGCATCCGTTCTCGCTGCTTGCCGCATAAGTTATATAATATTTTCCTTCAAGCGCATTGATTCGCGGGTCGTACCATGACTTGCATGCATTTTTATTGTATGAATCCATATCTTCAGCCGTAAACCGTACCGGCTGCGGGTCGGGCTCGAAATTGATGCCGTCTTGACTTCTTGCAACCCAGGCAAATTGCCGCCGCGAGGAATTTTCCACCCTGAGCATTACAATATATTCATTTCCAACTTTAACCGCTCCTCCATTATAAACCGCAAAACAGTCCATCGGCATATCTTCAGGCTTTATCAGAGGATTTTTCAGGCAACGCTTCAGAATATTCTTCATATATCCGATCCCTTATGTTTATTATCTGTAACCTCAATTCTATGTATAACATTTTATTGATGAGACAAGTCATTAATAATGATGCATCACCCTACTGTATCTTATCCTTTTTATCCTTTAATAATATACACATACAAACAATAAGCAAGTGCCGGAAATGGAATAATATAAAGTTAATACACAAGAGTATCTTAGTGTTGCCTGTAGCCGCATGCCGCTAACCCTTCGGCAGGCGGAAGCAAGTATTTTATAGTAGTTCATAAACGGTTTGTCTGCAATTTTTTATAAATATTTTTGAATTCCAATATTTTATCCATTT
>JAGYNC010000250.1 GCA_018400135.1 Victivallaceae bacterium | reverse complement strand
GAAGGGGGACATCGGGTACGGGAACGGGTACGAGAACGAGAACGGGTCCGTGCACGAGGAAGCAGATTCGCGAAAGGGACATCGGGTACGAGAACGAGTACGGGTACGGGTACGAGAACGTGTACGAGTACGGATACGTACACGTTCACAGCGAAGCGGTACACGTTCACGTGCACGAGGAAGCAGGTTCGCGAAGGGGGACATCGGGTACGGGAACGGGTACGAGAACGGATACGGGTAACGGGTACGAGGGGAACGCGGGCTAACCAGACCGTGCTCGAAAAGCCTTTCAGGGTTCATGCCTTGAACGATATTCATATCGCCCATCGGCCTGAACAAAAAAATCCAAACCATAATTTAACTTGTCTAACCTGAAATTTTCAGTATTACAGAGCACTGGTTGGCGGTTTTCGCCCGATTTTCCCAGACAAGTAGCCGGATTGAGTGCAGTTATTCAGACCGGGGGGAGGACTCGAACACCGTACCAAAGCCGGGTTCAAACAAATCGCACAGATTGCCGAGGTCGTCAATTTCATCCTCTGCGGGACTGACGTTGTGAATACTCCATCGTTTACCTCGCTCTATATTCGCCAGTACTTCAAACACAACACAAATATAGGGATGTTTTCGAGATTATTCAAACACGATTGAATAATTTTTTCTAATCCGGTGCCACAAGCATCCCTGCTTGCGTTGTTTCTTCTCAAGTTGGAAGCTTGAGATACTTTTTCTCGCCTTCGATCAACCGGAATTAACTCCTATATTACACGGACTTGCAAAGTAGTTTGCGTTTTCCAAACGCAATCAACAATCCCGCTTCACTTTTTGCGCTCGGAAAGCGCAAGCTACTCGTTTTTTTTTCGCACAAAGCCACGAAGTATACCAAGGGGAATGGGAAGCACAATCTCTAAGATATAAATTAATCAGTCTCTGATATGGGATGCCTGTCTTTGAGGACAATCCCTTGAAATATTCGATTATATCAACACCTATTCGCAACGTCACCTGCTTTTTAAGACGCTTAGCATACGGATTAGGTCTTGATTTCATTTTCCTTGAAATGATATGAGACCGCGAGAAGAAAAGCCTTCGGGACATGCGGAGCATGAACTCCAAAAGGCTTTTCGAGCACGGTCTAACAAGAGCCTTAGTTTTCCCACGCCGGGTTGCCCAGCAATCCATCGTTGAAGAAGACCGGTTCGCACTCGCCGATCTCGATGAGACAGCGCGCGGCTTCCTCGATTCGTTCGAGATGATCCGGGAGGTAGTTGGAGTAATATGGGAAACTATATTGTTCATGACTCGCACCGGCAAAAATTTCATTGCCGTAATGTTTGCTGGTTTCGAAGATTTCAGCATAACGCTTTGAGATATCCTTCAGGGGAACCAGATTGCAGCAACACCCGCTTGAACTGAAAAAAAAGACACCGATGGCGGGATCGAAGTAGGCGCGGTGGTGGTCAAGATAACTCGTTTCCTCGTGACGGTCGTAGTGCATCCGGAACCCCTCTGCTCCAGCATTCTTATCCGTTCCCGAAGCTGAACGCTGCTCTACTCTGCCCATATCGCCTCCGCTCTGACGTTCGGTCAAGCTCGGGCCTCCCATTATCCGGGGTCTGAAAGCGGTCGAGTAGCAGCGGGTTCCGCGAGCCACCAACTCCCGCGCAACGGCCGGGTGGATGTTGGCCCAGTGGATAACAGCCGGAGGAATCCAGGCGGGTTCGCCCGCAAAACGAATAATCTCGTTTTTCACCAGGTCATAATCTTTGCCAAATTCTTCCGCGGTTAACTCGATGTAGGGACGATCCGGAAATTCTCCGTACGAGTGGAACGAAAAACGCAACCAGTCGGAGTTGTCCATGAATTCCGACTTCCAGGTATCAGGCATATCTTTCAGGTCAAAATCATGATGGTCGTTGTGGTAGAAACAATTAAGCGTCAATTTAAGCCCATATTCATCATGGATTTTCTTCAGTCCGGCAAGATAGAAATGATCAAAAGCGTGAACCGGACGTTGTTTGGCCAAATCCGTAAAAACAAAGATATTGTCGTCGATATAGAAGTTGCAGCGACGGAACGATTTTTTATCCCAGACGAGGATGATTTCCTGCGAAAACGTCCCGTATGGCGTTAACGTGGTCGCGATAATCGTGTTGATTTTCCGATCCAGCTCTACCAACGCGGAAAATTTTCGCCCATCCATTGCCGCCGGCTGTCCATTGATTTTCACCGGGTGCCCGGTAGTGGCAAGTCCCTCGATTAACACTCGCAGACACTTTTCCGTTTCAACGCCGTGGTTGTGGTTCAACACCGCGCCTTGTCGTAAATTTGTGATTTCAATCATTATCCAGCAACTCCGATTTTATTTTTTACAATCTAATTCAAATCCAAGCCAATTTATCAACTTTTTCACGAATTACAAAAGAGTTGCCGCAGTTTTCTACGGCGTGTTTACGGCTTTATTATCTGCCCCAGCAACGCGAGCGCTTCATCAACATGAGAAAAACCAGCCCAGCGCCAGCGGATAATAGCGATCCCGATGACTGTGGGTAATAAAGAGGTGGCGTAACTTTTCGTAACGCAGATCATATCTGAATTGATGTATCAGGCTTGTTGGATGTTGAGTGTTGAAACTCCGATATACCGGCCGCAGGACGGAAAGTACCTCAAACTTCCAGCTTGAGAAGAAAAAACGCAAGCAAGGATGCTTGCGGTACCTTGTGCACGACCATCCGCCGAGCTAAAGGCGCAGAGATAATACGGGCGAAGCCCGTGGAGGGACGGACTCCGTGCCGTCCGGGAAAGCAATGCCAAATTTTAGAAAGATTTATCACACAAAGGCACGGAAGCGCATGAAGCGGAGAAAGGGTGAAACGGAGAAGGGGGAAGAATGAAAAATTGGGGATGGTGAGGAGATTGAAACCACTAATCTTCACTAATCCGGCACTAATGGGGAAAGGAGATTGACCACAGAGAACACCGAGGCACAGAGAAGATTAAGACAGAGTGTTGCGTGAGTGTGGCAACGCCGATGGCGTTCCCGCCACTCCCGCAACGCGGCATAGAGGTGAGGATAATCCAGAGATTTTCTCTGTTTCATACTCTAAAACACGTTTGCGCGAATATGTGATTGCGAGCCGGCGAGCAATCACGGATTTGCGCAAACCTCAGTTGTTTGTTTCCCGCTCCTCTGTGCCTCTGCGTCCTCGGCCTGCCTGTCGCGTTCGCGACGCAGACAGGTGGTAAACAATATTTTCCGGCTTAGTGCCTTGGTGTCTTTGTGTGATAAATTTCTCCCACGAATAACATGGAAACAGGGAGAGGGCGCAAAGACGCGGAGGCGCAAAAAGGGAGGTGAGGCCACGAATTACACTAATTTGCATGAATTTAAAGACTATGGAGAATCGGCATCGTGAATTTGTTTTGCGACCCGCAAAATAAAATTCACGATGCAATACTTTATGTTCCCATGTTCGTGTCAATTCGTGTAATTCGTGGCTAAAACCCTCTCCCACGTTCTCTGTGATTAAACTTCTTTCGATAGCGATTTCGATGGAATATCCCC
>JAGYNC010000025.1 GCA_018400135.1 Victivallaceae bacterium | reverse complement strand
TCCGAACCCAAAGAGTGAGGCATTACGCAATTTTTGATTTATTTCGTAAAAATGCAAAACTGAATCTTGTATCAAAGCTGGATGAGGCTAAAATAATGGTGATTCAATAACACCTTGATTGGTAGTAAGTAAAAAAAGATCCCACGATGGGAGACACAAAGGTGGCGTAATGAAAATAGTCTTGACCGGCAACAAGCGTCGTTATCTTTTCTATGCTGTAGTTATGACTGGACTTGCATTCTGTGCGTTCAGAGGGATAGATGCCTATCGAAAAAACAGTGTAATGGTTGATCTTACAGGCTTCATTGCCACAGCCAATGCCGCCTGGAACGGACTCGATTTTTACGATTTGGACAACCTCTCCGGCTATTATACGGAAATAGACAAAAACCATCCGGCAATCGAGTTTCCGGGAATGTTGCTGTTTTATATTCCCCTGACTTTTATTGACATAGAGATTGTGCGCCCGCTGTATTACACCTTCAATTTGCTTGGAGCCGTGTTTATTTTCGTTATGGGGTTTAAAATCACCGGTCTACTCAAAAATATCGATTTTAAAAACCCGAATCTTAATACGGCGGTATTTTTCATTGCGTGGTTTCTGTTTTTCAATTCCTCTCCCGTGTTGATGTGTCTGCGGCACGGTCAACAGATGATTTGGATTACTTTGACAATCCTGTTCTTTTTCTCGTGCGGCAACCGCTATGCGAAAATTATCCTTTTCGGACTCGGCACATTACTGAAATATTCCATGGTCACGCTATTCGCTCCAATGCTGTTCCTCAAAAAACAATATTTTATATGCGTCGCGGCATTCATATTGTTCGTGTGTCTGTCGCTTTTCCCGGTGTTGCTCGGGTACAATCCCTTTGAGCTTTATCGGCAATATATCGGCATCGTGAAAGATGTCATGAGCAGCGGCAACGTTTGTTCGTTTCAGGGAAGCGGCTACAACATGCTCCAGATTGATTTTTTCATTATTCCATACTTGAACACTTTGGGTAAAATCGCAATTGCCGCAATTATTCTGCCGATTATGTGGAATGAACGCGGAAAAGAGGAGTTCAGTCTTAACCTGTTGTTGCTGCTTTTCTGCTTTTCGATGCTTTTAAGTTATCATCGACTGTATGATAATGTGATAGTTCTCCTTTTTTTGCTCATTAAAACCCATTTTCTGGTGTTGGAAAAAGATTGGGGCAATGCAACGGTTTGCGCCATGTTCTTGGGGTTCTTCCTGATTCCCTTCAGTTGGGTACTGCGTGTCTCCAACTCACTTGGAACAGCGTTTCCGCGGTTTGGCGAGGTGTTCCATTTGTGTAATTTTGAAGGATTCACCACGCTGTTGCCGATTCCAGCACTGATGCAGTTGGCATTAAGTTTTTACGTCTTGTATCT
This sequence comes from Victivallaceae bacterium, assembly GCA_018400135.1. Taxonomy (GTDB): domain Bacteria; phylum Verrucomicrobiota; class Lentisphaeria; order Victivallales; family Victivallaceae; genus M55B135. The sequence continues at coordinate 17,875 of JAGYNC010000025.1, read as the reverse complement.
TTACTTTGAGACGGACAGAGGATATGTTTTCAAATTGCAACATTGAAGGTATTGCCGATAAATGGACATTCGTGATTACATCTCAATAACCAGACCGGACCATTGGTTCAAAAATTTTCTTATCCTGCCCGGGGTGGTTATCGCAATGATGCTGACCCAGCCTCCGCTGACAACGCTGTGGCTGCCGCTGTTGCTGGGCTTTTTCAGCACTTGCGCCATTGCCTCCGCCAACTACGTTGTCAACGAGTGGTTGGACTCTGAAACCGACAAGTTCCATCCAATCAAGAAGTCGCGTCCATTCGTCAGGGGTGGAATGAACATCAGACTGGTTCTTCTCGAATTTCTGTTGCTGGCGGCGACCGGACTTTATATGGCATCGCTGATATCTTCATATTTTCTGCTATGCGCCCTGTTCCTCTTTCTTATGGGTATCATCTATAACGTTAAACCGTTCCGTACCAAAGACCGGGTATACCTCGATGTGCTTACGGAATCAATCAACAGCCCGATCCGGCTTTTGCTGGGCTGGTTTATCGTTACCAAAACGATTATTCCGCCGGCCAGTTTTATCGTGGCCTACTGGATGGCAGGAGCGTTTCTGATGAATACTAAGCGTCTTGCCGAATTACGTTTTATCGCGATTCCGGAAGTGATGGTGAGGTACCGCAAATCCTTCAAATACTATACCGAGGCAAAATTATTGCTGATGTCGTTTTTCTACAGCATGTGTTCGGCGTTTTTTCTCGGCATATTCCTGATCAAACACCGAATCGAACTTCTGCTCAGTCTGCCGTTTTTGGCCGTCCTGTTTACCTGGTATTTGCATATCGGAATGAAACCGGATTCAAGCGCCCAGAAACCGGAAAAACTCTACCGGGAAAAATTATTTATCCTTTACCTGATTTGTCTACTGATATTAATGACGGCATTGCTGTTTGTCGATCTGCCGTGGCTCCACTTCCTGACGGAAAATACTTTCATCAACTCCAAGGGTTAAATACTTGAAAAGAACTCCACCGATTGAATGGCGCGAAATAAAAGCTGTCATATTTGATGTCGACGGCACACTTTATAATCAGTCAAAACTCCGCAGAATAATGTTCTTCGAACTCTTGCAGTATTATCTGTTGCGCCCGTGGCGACTGAAGGAAGTAAGAATACTTTTCGATTTCAGAAGAGAACGCGAGAGGCATGCGGGGGTGCCGGTCGACAACCTTGATGAGGCACAATACGAGTGGGGAGCGAAAGCCTCCGGAGTTTCGCCCGAAAAAGTTCGGGCGATAGTCAGGAAATGGATTTACGAACGCCCTTTGTCGTTTCTCAGGAGTTGTCGACGCCAGGGGATCGTCGAATTTATCTCAAAACTGCATGAACGGGGTATCGCGACCGCCATATTTTCTGATTATCCGGCCAAAGAAAAAATTACCGCCCTCGAACTGCCGGAAATGCCAATATTTGCCTCAACCGACAAAACAATAAATCGACTCAAACCGGCCCCGACAGGATTGCTTGTAATTGCGGATCAACTGAAAATTCCGGTTGAACAATGCCTGTTCATCGGAGACCGCGGGGATCGAGACCTAACTTGTGCCGAAAACGCGGGAATGCGGTTCCTGATGGTCTCATCCGAGTCGTCATTCCGGGATTTTTTATTTTTTTTTCGGTAAAGTTGCAGAAGGCCATGCGTCACGTGCCGTGGTGTCAACACATTCTCCATCCACGCGAGCTGGTGGCGGTTATGATTTCTGTCTAGTGGATTAATTTGCGGAATGCTGCTGGCGACATACAGCGCATCTTGGTAAAAACCCGGGTAAAATAGTGTCGGTCGCAAAAACCTGAAGCATCGGCGATCTCCTCAATACTCAACCGGGAATAACGCAACAACAAACATGATTCGCTGACGCGTTTATGGCACAAAAAGCGTTGCGGCGACATGCCGGCCTGCTCCTTGAAGAGCCGGGCAAAAGCGTTGACGTTCATCCCGGCGATATCTCCCAGCAGCCGGTTGTTGATCGATCGCGCGTAATTGCATTCGATATACTCCACTGCAGCCTGTACCCTGGAATCGTAACTGGGATGACGCAGGCGTTCTACAGGAACCTGCGGCAATAAGGTATGGATTAAGAGGAGAATTTTCATTGACAGCGTAATTTCGTCGATATCAGGCGAATCAAGACAGTCGCCAATATCAGTAAGTTGCTCCAGTAACGCATTCTCATGTTGCCACTCCATAATAATCCCGGGACACAGCTCGTATGGCGCTCTTGCCTGAAAATGAATGTAGAGTTGGGTAAAAGGACGGTCGTTATCCGATTGGAATGGTGTGTCGGAAGAAATCAGCAATATCCGTTCCGGGGTTAATTTGTAGACCCGGTCTTTGGTAATAATGCGTCCGCCCGGCGATGAAGTATGATAAATTCGCCAGAACGGTGCCGCCAGCGTCGGATGTCGCCAGGCCGACAATAAATCCTTACGGCAAACCAGTATCCTTATGTCGGGATTGTAATAGGCTTTCTGCATGATAAAATTATCCCTGAAACAGGTGCTCAACAAGTATTTTGCAGCCAATAAGAATTATGATAGCACCGCCGACAATTTCAATTTTCCTTTCAAACAAATGTCCAAAGACAGACCCGATAATCACACCCGTAAAAGAAAAAAACAAGGTAAAAATTCCCATCATCACGGCAGTGAGACCAATAGAACTACTCAAAACACCGTAAGATACTCCTACTCCCAGCGCATCAAGACTAGTAGCTAATGCCGCTGTCGACATGGCAATAATCGGAAAATTGCCTGACGCAAATGGAGGCTCGACAGCGTCATCATGATGTAATGCGTCCCAAATCATTTTGCCGCCGACTACAGAAAGCAGAATAAAGGCAAACCAATAATCAAATGGTTCAATTATCGTGCCAAAACCCTTACCCGCCCACCAGCCGAGTAACGGCATGAAAAACTGGAACCAACCAAAAAGAATACCGGTTAGCAACGCGAAAATAAAAAACCGTTTTTTGATGCGAATACCGCAACAAACCGCCACAGCAAAAGCATCAAATGCCACGCCACAGGAAACAATTATCGGTTCATACAGCGCCATAATCTTAAGATGATTCCTGAGCAAACAACAACGCCAAAATCGCTTTTTGGACGTGCAGTCGATTTTCTGCCTGGTCAAAGACAATAGCCTGCGGAGAATCCATCACCTCATTGGTAATCTCCTCACCGCGATGGGCTGGCAAACAGTGCATCACCCGCGTTTTGGGAGAAGCCGCCTCCAGCAACGCCGTATTGACCTGATAAGGAGTTAATTGCGCAAGTCGTTCAGCAGCTTGTTCTTCAAACCCCATGCTTACCCAAACATCAGTATAAATATAATCGGCATCTTCAACGGCCTTGAGCGAATTTGGTTCCCAACGGACTTTATCCCCGCCAGCAAGCATCTCTTTCGACGGCTTAAACGTTTCCGGTGAAGTTATCACCAACTCTAAATCAGCAAGTCGCGTAGCCATGATCAAGGAATTTGCCATATTGCTTTGTCCATCGCCGGCGAACACCAGTTTAACGCCATCAAGCGTTCCACTATACTCATAAATCGTAAACAAATCGGTGAGAATCTGGCATGGATGAAATTCGTTGGTAAGGGCATTGATAACCGGGATACTGCCGTGGGCCGCCAACTCTTCAACATTCGCCTGCTCATAGGTACGAATGACAATGCCGTGCAGATAGCGACTGAGTACGCGTGCCGTGTCGGCCACCGTTTCGCCGCGCTCAACCTGCATTTTATTCTGATCCAAATAGAGAGAGTGTCCACCCAATTCATTAATACCAACTTCGAAAGAAACCCTGGTACGGGTTGAAGACTTGGCAAAAATCATACCGATATTCTTCCCGGCAAGCGGCCTGAAATCCTCTTTCCCGCGTTCCCGTTTCAGCTTGCCCGCAAGCTGAAATATGCGGTTGAGATCACCACGGTCAATATCACTGACGGTAAGTAGATGCTTAAACATATCACTGCTCCGTTTCAATTGCCGTTAACTCGGCAAAACTTTTATCCAGAATGTTGATGGCCTCGTCAACTTCATCTATTGAGACATTCAATGGCGGCATCAACCGCAACACCTTCTCGCCGGCGGTAAGAACCAGCAACCCGTGTTTACGACATACTGCCAGAAGTGGAGCGCTGTTGCGATCTAATTGAATACCCAACATCAAGCCACGTCCTCTAATTTCTTTGACGATGGCATATTTTGTCGCCAATTCGCGTAAACGCATAGTTAAATACTCAGCCATTTTGCCGCAGTTCTCCAATAACCGCTCCTGTTCCATAACATCAATTACCGCGCATCCGGCCGCACAGGCCAAAGCCGAGCCGCCAAATGTAGACGCATGCGTACCGGCGGTCAGGGTTTCGGCGTAATCCCGTTTAACTAAAAATGCGCCAATTGGGAAACCATTTCCCAACGCCTTGGCTAAAGACAACGCATCCGGCTCGACATCAAAATTTTGGAAAGCGAAAAAGGAACCGGTACGCCCCATGCCGCATTGCACTTCATCGAACAGCAAGAGAATATTTTTTTGATCACAAAGCGCACGCACCTCTTTGAGATAAGAAGAATCAGCCGGAATGATGCCGCCTTCGCCCTGAATCGGCTCAAGCATAATCGCCGCAGTTTTGTCGCTAATTATCTGTTTCAGTGCGCTAATGTCATTGAAGGGCACATGCTTGAAACCCGGCATATCAGGAGCGAATCCAACGCGATACTTACTTCTTCCGGTGGCTGCCAGTGTCGCCAGTGTTCGACCGTGAAATGAGTTGTCCATTGCGATGATTTCGCTTTTTCCATGAGATGCCCCCCATTTACGGGCAAACTTGATCATTCCTTCGTTCGCTTCTGCACCGCTGTTGGCAAAAAACACCGCACTATCAAATCCCTGATTGACCAATTTTTCCGCCAGCCGGGACTGCCAGGGATTGATGTAGAGGTTGGACACGTGAACTAAAATACCGGACTGTCGCTGTATTGCCATAGTCACTGCCGGATGGCAGTGCCCCAGATTGCAGACACTGATTCCGGTGCTGAAATCCAGATAGCGTCGGTCATCCGCGTCCCACACCCTGGACCCGCTGCCTCGCACCAACAACAAATCGGGTGAATAGGTGGGCAGAATATATTTGCGATAATGATCAATAACCTTACCGCTACCTTCTATAATTTCGCTTGTGTTCATCCCGGACAATTCCTTAATTAAGTTTTTCGAGAGAAAACAGATAATTTACCGCCAGACAGAAAAAATGCAAAAAAACGCGGCTGATTGCATCAAAATAAAAAGTTGTACTTTACTCCTGCCGCCATTGTGATAAATTACTCAGCGATCCCTGTTCTTGGTAAATTCAGTGCAGTTCGACCCAAAACTACTAACTTAAGGAGAAGCCATCATGCTGAGTTTCGCTGAAGAAATCTATCTGCTCGCACTTGACGACGCTACCGGAAAACCTGTCATTTCCACCAAAGATATTGCACTCGGCGTTGTTATGGTTGGTGCGGTACTTTCGGAATTGGCGCTGTTGGGAAAAATTGACAACGACCATGAAAATCTTTTTATCCTTGATACTAAAAATACCGGGTCACCGATTCTTGACGAGCCTCTTGAAGTCTTTCGAAAATCACAACAAACAGAAACAACCATCCGGCGTTGTCTTCAAGTGTTGATGCCGCACGCCGGCAATATAGAAGAACTGGTTATAGAGGAGCTGGTAAAAAAAGGAATTGTGAAGCAGGTTGAAGAAAAAGTATTATGGGTATTCCCGTCTCGCCGTTACCCGATCATCAACGATCAGGAAATTACCGATGTGGAAACCAGGATCTGTAATCTGGTTCTTTCTGAAAACGAAATCCCCAACCCCCGCGATGCCGTCCTGGTGTGCTTAATTGACGCGGCGGGACTATTCAGTGAAATTCTTTCGCCAAGACAATTGCATCGTGCAGAACCTCGCATCAAACAGCTGGCAAAACTTGATTTAATAGGGCAAAAAATTCAGGAAATGATCATCTACATTCGCGATATCGCCACCCTGCCTCCATTTGTATAGAATATTGATGGGATCAGGTGCTCGGACCCGGCTCTGTGGAAGCAACATCTGCGTCGGAAGTATTTTCCGCGCCAACAGCTTCCGGCTGCACGGAAGTTTTCTCATCTGACGCAGTAACGCTTGTCTTTTTGATCCCGAGAAGTTGTCGAATTTGTTCGATCGAAAGTGTTTCTTTTTCCAGTAATCTCCCGGCAAGTAGCTCCAATTGATCTTGATGCTGTTTAATCAGGTCTCGGGCCTTATCATGAGCCTTGCAGATCAATTTCTTTACTTCCACATCAATTTCACGTGCCGTCTCCTGACTATAGAGTTCCGCTGGTGGAGTGTCCACACGCACATGGATTTTATCGTGATGCTCACCATATTTAATAGGACCAACATGATCATTCATGCCAAACTGACAAACCATCAGCCGTGCAAGGTGGGATGCCCGCTCAATATCACTTGAAGCACCACTGGTTATATCGTTAAAAGTTATCGCCTCGGCAACACGTCCTCCCATCAGTACTACCAGCTCGTCAAACAACTCATTGCGGCTCTGGGTATAGACATCTTCTTCCGGTAACGTCATAGTAGCCCCGAGATAAGCCTGTCCTCGTGGAATAATAGTTACTTTGTGAACCGGGGTGGCGTTTTTCGAGTGAATAGCCGCTAAAGCGTGACCGCCCTCGTGGTAGGCTGTCAGCTTACGCTCTTTTTCGCTGATCTTGCGACTGCGCCGCTCACGACCCCAGCGCACTTTATCTCTGGCTTCTTCCAAATCGTCTTGAACCACAAATTCCAGATTGTTCCTGGCCGCCAGTAATGCCGCTTCGTTACACAAATTTGCAAGGTCAGCGCCACTGAAGCCAGGGGTGCTCTTGGCAATGGCATCAAGGTTAATTTGTTTGCCAATTCTAATATCCTTAATATGGACATCAAGAATTTTCCGGCGTCCGGCAATATCCGGTAAATCAAGAACAATTTGCCGGTCGAAGCGTCCGGGACGCAACAGTGCCGGATCAAGCACGTCAGGGCGGTTGGTGGCGGCCAGAACAATTACTCCTGAACGAGACTCCAATCCATCCATCTCGACCAGCATCGCATTAAGAGTTTGTTCGCGTTCGTCGTGTCCGCCGCCCATACCGGAAAAACGCGAGCGGCCTACGGCATCAATTTCATCAATAAAAATGAGGCACGGCGTATTTTTTCTTGCCTGCTCGAACATATCACGAACTCGACTAGCGCCGACACCGACAAACATTTCAACAAAATCTGAACCGCTGATAGAAAAAAATGGGACATTTGCCTCACAAGCAACCGCTTTTGCCAGCAATGTTTTACCGGTACCGGGAGGCCCCATCAACAATACTCCTTTGGGGATTTTGCCGCCAAGCAATTTGAACTTCAACGGGTCTTTCAAAAAGTCAATAATTTCCTTGGTCTCTTCTTTTGCCTCATCTGCGCCGGCGATAGCATCAAAAGTAATATTCAAATCGCTGGGAAGAATCATGCGTGCCCGACTTTTACCAAACTGCATGGCTCCGCGTCCAGCCATTTTAATTTGCCTTGAAAACAGAAAATAGATAACGCCGACAATCAGCAGCACGGGGAGAATCGTTGCCAACAGATTCCACCAGTTATTTTTGGAGCCAACCTTGACCGCCACTCCCGCCTCGTCGAGCAACTCATCCAGCCGGTCTGAATAAATAACCCGACTCCGGAATTTGCCGCTCTCTGTAACCTGTAGTCCACGTTTCCGCATTGCCGCAAGCTGTTCCTGAGCAATCCGGTAAGTCCCTTCAAGAGAAACCACCCGGTCAGTTTCAGAATTAAGAGTAACGGAAGTAATGTTGCCATCCAGCAATTCCTGTTCAAACTTGCTCTGTTCCCAATCCGCAGTGCTGGAATCTAAATTTAGCCGGAAAATCATCAGCACGCCAAGTGAAATAAAAATTATAAACCAGACAAATGCCGCTTTCGAACCACGTGGTGGTACTGGTGGAACACCCTTATCTTCGTTTTGAGGAGATTGTTTCTTTCTGTCAACTTTTTTCGGCTCGGATTGATTTTTTTTATCCGTTGCAGAAACATTATTTTGCTGTTTATCTTCTTCCATCGGGTATAATAGACTCCATATTAGTAGGGATGGGTACGTTTGATTGAGGGCGGTGAAACTAATTGAGTAGATTAAGGACAATTGCCGCTGTATCCGGACTACTTCTCTTTATGACCAGAATAATCACAAATACTACCAGCACCAGAATGGACACTCCCAACAGCACCACCAGTGCCAATAAAATTTTTTGCGACAAATTACCTTTTTTACGGTCGGTTTTACTGAAAGGCGAAAAATTATCAAGATTTTTCACCGTCGAAAGACCAATTTCAGTACTATCCAGATCAATGCCTGTATGGGTTCGGGTAACAGCTGTGGTTGTGCCATCATCATTGTCATAAAGTATTTCAACTCCGCCTAGTTGCAAAATATCGGAATTTTTCAACTCCTGCTCAGTGATCGGAACATTGTTTACCCGGGTACCATTGGTACTGTTGTTGTCCTTCAGTGTATAAGAACTTTCAGTGCGAATAAAATCACAATGGTGAGAGCTTATAGTTGGATCTTTAATACAGATATCACGCTCACCAGTGCGTCCAACACTGACAATATCTTTGTCCAATTCGAAACTTCTGCCACGCAGTTTTTCAGAAAGAACAACTAGTTTTGGATTGCCCCCCATGATATCACTTTGCCTTATCGTAGGTTGAATTCCGGAGAAGAACACATTGCGTCCGCACTGTCGAGTACGCACTGTCGAGTATATTTCAGAGAACCCCCGGCCGAATGACAATATAATCCTCCACAACAAGATTACAAAAAAAACTTTAAAAAAACCAAAATTCCTTTATATTATCTGTTTTGATGAGAAAATATTACTAACGGGATGAAACCAATTTTATAGCAAAAAGGTGTCAGGCATGGCAAACAAGGAAAAAATCGGGGCTAGGGCTAAAATAGATTTTCATTGTCTCAATGGAGAATGTGATGGTATTGTAAAATTCAACCTGGCCGATGTGGCGAAGACCGGGTTTCAGGCGGTTTGCGAAAAATGCCATAACACTTACGAGCTTGACAGTGGACTGCGGGGCAAGCTCGGAAAAATGTTGAAACTGATCATGACCATCCGTGAGGTTGAAGACATCATGGGTAACTGCAACGTGGCCGTAACCGTGGCCGGCGGTGAGGTTAAAATACCTTATGCCTTGTTGCTAACCAGATTAAATACTATTATAACCTTGGATTTCGGCGGAGAAAAAGTGGATTTTCACCTGTGGGTAGAACCGACATCACCCGATACATTCAGATAAAATGGATTTTTTTCACCCTCTGGCATGAAGGAACATCATGATGATAAAACATCAGCTAACGCAAATTTTTGAGGATTCCGGAGCGTTATTGAACGGTCATTTTAAATTACGTAGCGGCCTTCATAGTCCGGGATTTTTTCAAGCCGCTCTGCTGCTGCAGTATCCCGATCGCGCCGAACAACTTTGCCGGGAATTGGCAGAAAAATTCAAAGAGCGCGGAGCACAAACCGTCATTTCACCCGCAGTTGGCGGATTGATTGTCGGACAGGAAATGGCCAGAGCATTGGGATGCCGGGCAATTTTCGCGGATAAACAGGAGGGCGATTTAGTGCTCAAACGGGGATTCCACATTACTCCCGGAGAAAAAGTACTGGTGGCAGAAGATGTCATTACCCGCGGCGGCAGGGTACAGCAAACCATTGATCTGGCTCGTCAATATGGCGCTGACATTGTTGGAGTAGCAGTAATTGTCGACCGCAGCGGCGGCTCCGCTGAAATAGATTTTCCTTTCAAAAGTTTGTTGCAGTTAGAGCTGGAAACATTCGAACCAGAAGTTTGCCCCATGTGCAAAGCCGGAATTCCGCTTGACACACCGGGTTCAAAATAGACGTTTGAGCTGATTAAAACAAAATTTCAAAACACAATCGGAAATATTTATGATAGGTTCCCTGCTAAAAAAAACATTTGGCACCAAATCACAGCGCGATTACAAAAAGATGTTGCCACTGGTTGAAAAAATCAATCAAATAGAAAACTCCTACAATGATTTCAGCGAAGACAAATTCAGGGGACTGACCGAAGAGTTTAAAAATCGCCTCGCCGCCGGTGAAACAATCGACGAACTGATGTGCGAAGCCTTTGCCACCGTAAAACACGCCTGCCGCCGACTACTCGGCACCGAATTTACTGTTTGTGGACAAAAGATGGTTTGGGACATGGTACCCTACGATGTCCAGATTATCGGCGCAATTACCCTGCATCGCGGCAATATCGCGGAAATGGCCACCGGTGAAGGGAAAACTCTTGTCGCCACCATGCCGCTCTATCTCAATGCGCTTGTCGGCAAAAACTGCCAGTTGATAACCGTGAATGATTACCTGGCACTCCGCGACTCAGAGTGGATGGGACTAGTCTACAACTATCTTGGACTTTCCGTGGGTTGTCTTCAAAACACCCTTCATAATCCTACTGAACGTAAAGCGCAATACGCCAAAGATATTACCTATGGCACCAACAGCGAATTCGGCTTTGACTACCTGCGCGACATGGGGATGGCTGTGGAGGCCGAACATATGGTGCAACGGGACCACTTCTATGCGATTGTCGATGAAATCGACAGTATTCTGATTGACGAGGCCAGAACCCCGCTGATTATCTCCGGCCCGGTACCACTTTCCACTCATCAGTTTGATCAGGTGCAACCTCTGGTGGCTTCATTGTATTCAAAACAGAATCACTTCTGCTCCAGACTGATACGGGAGGCCAAGACGGTACTCGACCGGGACGACGCATCCATTGACGAGCGCAATAATGCTCTTATCAAATTGCTGCAGGTAAAATTCGGCATTCCGACTCACAAACAGTTGTTGCGAGTACTTGAAGACGGCAGCATCCTGAAAGAACTCGAGAAAGTCGAAATGAGAGTGCGCAGCGATAACAATCGCGGTATGCTCCAAGACGTGCAGGCGGATCTTTATTTCGCCATTGATGAAAAAACCAATGAAGCAGATTTGACTGAAAAGGGACGCAACGAAATCTCCCCCGATGATCCAGACGCTTTTGTCATGCCGGACATGTTGGAAGACCTGCACAATATCGACAACGATCCGACTTTTGACGAAAAGTCACGAGCATTAAAAAAACAGGAGTATCAAGAGAGTTTTTCCGCCAAAAGTGAACGCTTGCACGACCTCTCCCAGTTGCTCAAGGCATATTGTCTGTTTGAAAAAGATGTCCATTACGTAGTTCAGAACAACCAGGTAATGATCGTGGATGAACATACCGGCAGGTTGATGCCGGGACGACGTTTCAGCGATGGATTACACCAGGCCCTCGAAGCTAAGGAAGGGGTCAAGATTGAACAGGAAACGCAAACTCTGGCCACCATTACCATCCAAAACTACTTCAGACTTTACGACAAACTCTCAGGTATGACCGGTACAGCAGAAACGGAGGCCACAGAATTTCATCAGATTTACAAACTTGACGTAACGGTAATCCCTACCAACCGCCCGGTCGCTCGCAAAGACGAGAATGATTCAATCTTCAAAACACGCCGCGAAAAATTCAATGCCGTTGTTGAGGAAGTGCGAAAACGTCACGAACACGGGGAACCGGTTCTGCTGGGAACCATTTCCGTGGAAGATTCTGAAGTACTGAGTCGCATGCTCAAGCGCGTCGGTATTCCACATAATGTATTGAACGCCAAAAACCACCAGCGCGAAGCAGAAATTATTGCACAGGCCGGACAGCGCGGCTCGGTAACAGTTGCCACCAATATGGCCGGTCGCGGTACCGACATCAAGCTGGGCTCCGGTGTTGCCGATCTGGGGGGACTCCATGTTATCGGCAGCTCCAGGCACGACTCGCGGCGAATTGACCGTCAGTTGCGAGGCCGTTGCGCCAGACAAGGAGATCCGGGTTCCTCAAAGTTCTATGTTTCGTTGGAAGACAATCTTATGCGCCTGTTCGGTTCCGACCGCATCGTTAAGATTTTTGACCGGTTCGGAATTGAAGAAGGCGAAGAGCTCCAGCATCCCTGGCTGAACAAATCAATCGAAACCGCGCAACGACGGGTAGAACAACACCATTTTTCCATTCGTAAACGCACCCTTGAGTTTGACGATGTGATGAATAAACAACGTGAAATTGTTTACGGGTTGCGCAAAGATGCCTTGCTCAATGAAGCACCACAGGAAATCGTTTTTGAAATCCTCGAACACGTAATCACCGACATGGTTATGGAAGCTGCAGTCGCACCCGAATCAACCGATTCGGATGAAGATGAAAAAAACTTCAACTGGCCACACCTGCTCTCCTGGCTGAATGCCACATTCCCCATAACTTTCACCAAAGATCAACTCGCCGATTGCGTGCCAGGCGGGGTTCCGGATAACCCCGAGCCGCTGGTGCTGAAAATCGTGGACATGGTGGAAACCGTTTACAATGCCAAAAATAATGAAATCGAAGAGGATCGGAAACTGTGGCTGGAACGCCATATCATCCTCGAACCCATCGACCGGCTGTGGCAGGAACATCTTTACACCATGGACCACCTGCGGGCAAGCATCTACTTGCGGGCTATTGCTCAGAAAGACCCCCTGATCGAATACAAAAACGAAGCATTTAAGGCATTCGAACAATTGATGCGCCGCATTTATCGCGAGACCGTCAGCAACATGTTCCGCGCCACCATCACCAGTCTCGAGGAATTCGAAAAGATGCTGGAAAATATGCCGCAGGAACTGGTTCATCAGGCTTTCGGCCAGTTCGGCGATGTCGGCTACGCGCCGGACGCGGTACAATCCGGCGGAACTGCCGAAGCGGCGGAAACCCGAGCCCATGCATCGACAGTAACAACTTTCCGCCGCAACTTCGACAAAGTCGGAAGAAACGATCCATGCCCCTGCGGCAGTGGCAAAAAATTCAAGAAATGCTGCGGCGCCTGAATCAGGGCCCGTTTTTTTATTTTTTGTATCCGAACGCTTTTGCCATCTTCATCCAATCCTTACCACAAAACTGGGAAATGCGGATGCGCAATGCCAACGGAACATCACTTCGGGTCTATGCGCAGGCTAAACTGATGCTGAACGGCGAAATCATGATCGCGTTAAGTAATATCACCGGGTAATGCCTCAAGCAATCAAGATTTGTCGGGATCCGGTAAAATGTTATCGGTCGAGTCGCTCAGTCTTTGGGTGGGGATCGAGGCTACGACAACCGCTGTGCCGACAACGTGGATTCCCGTGGTCACAAATAGCCGGCAAAAATCAGCCGGCACGGATAAGCCAACCGTCGATCGTTGTTTTCAGTACATGGTAGAGCGGGCGCGAAAGCGTCCGGGAGAAACCCGGAAGTGTTTTTTGAAAAGCTTCGAGAAATGAAAAATATCCTCGTACCCGACCTGATTAGCGATGTCCTTGATCTCCATCCGGCTCTGCCGGAGTAATCGCGCGGACTTTTCCATACGCCGGCATCTTATGTACTGCCCCGGCGGCAGACCGGTCAAACCGCGGAAGAGCAGACGGAAGTGCGGATAGGAAAGGCCGAGCCGCCGGGCTACCTGCCGACAATCCCAATGCTGCTCAGGTGTTCCGTCGATTCGCGTGATGAAATCGAGTATTTTAACTTCGGCTGGCGAGGAAGCCGTCCGCACGGCGCGTTTTTCATGCAACTGCAGCAGCAGCCCTTCAAACATCTGAACCGCTCGCTCTGAACCATAGGCGGGAGACTCCAGATACGCCATAATCTCATCCATCTGTCCGGCGAAACGCTCAGGATCGCTCACCGGAAACACCGGAGAACGCGTCTTGAAATTTACCAACCCGGCTTTCGCCCATGCCATGACCCGTTCTCCCCGGAAACTGATATGACGATGATCCCAGCAGCCGTCGCGCGAGGCGGGACCGAACCTGAAAAACGGCCCGGGGAAAGTGAACCAGGCAACCGGCGATTTCAGCGGCATCGGCTGATCATTGTCCAACTGCAGCGTCAACTCCCCGCCATGATTATAGTCAAGGACATAATAATCATGAAAGTGTTTGCCGATTCTTGCCCGGCATTCCTGAACATGATTAAAGCCGACCCATTCTATGCCGTCAAAATAATTCATACCTGAATCCGTGATAAATTGGATTGTAATTATCGTTAACACACTAACTGATAATAAATTATAGCAAATTCGCAAACTCACCCATGGGGGGTGAAACAGGAAAATTCAAGACAATTTACCCTTCGGGGAAATTCATTGCGGCGCATCTGCCTCGTTGGCTGCAACTTGCAGTATGTCTATACAGCAGCGTTTTGCCGCCTCGCATCTGCACCGCACTGAATTTCTCACGGATGCAGGTCATAATCATACCATACAAAACAATCAGCATATTGTCAATACCATTATCATATTTTAAGCTGTATAATTAGCTCATTGTTGTAACGTCTCACTCTTTGGGTGGGGTCGAGACCCCGAACCAAAGGAAAGAGTGAGCGATTACTCATTGTTAGACGGAAAAAATCTTTTAATACAAAAAGGACTATTAAAAAATGATTAAAACAGCGATTCTAGGCTACGGAAGAAGCGGCAGCACACTGCATGCCGATCCGCTGGAAGAATTCGGAGGCGATTTTACCGTTACCGCCGTCTGCGACATTGATCCAGAAGCACGACAAAAAGCAGCGTCCCGCTTTCATTGCGCGATTTATGACGACTACCGGAAAATGCTGAAACGGGAAAATCTTGATCTGGTGGTTATCGTTACCCGCAGCGATCAGCATTGTCAAATGACATGCGACTGCCTGCGCGCCGGAGTAAACGTGCTGGTCACCAAACCGTGGGCGCTCGATGTTGCCGAGGCTGAAAAAATGATTGCCGCCGCACGACAGAGCAAGAAGCTGTTGCTTCCCTGGCTTCCCGCCCGCTGGGGGTGTGATCTCTTGCGATTGCAACAACTGATTGCCTCGGGAATTATCGGCAAAGTATTCATGGTACGCCGCCGCGAGTTCAGTTTCGGCATCCGCTGCGATTGGCAGACCGAAAGAAAATACGGCGGGGGTTATCTGCTCAACTGGGGACCGCACATCATCGACCAGGCGATTCAGCTTGTCGGCGAAAAGGTCGAAACGGTATATGGTCAATTGCGGCAGATTATCAATCCGGGTGATGTCGAGGATGTTTTTCATGTGGTTATGACCACCGCTTCCGGGGTTATCCTGACCTGTGAATACTCGATTGCCATCGACCAACTGCCCAACTGGGTAATCCAGGGTGATCGCGGCACCATCTTCGTCAAGGAAAAATCAGTGGAGATTCATCAAGTGAACATTCCCGACAACATCTCCCCCGCCGGTTACGGCAACCGTCCGGAAATCCGGGTCACCAAGGAAGAGTTGAACGGCGAGCATCGCGTCACCATGAGCAGCCGTTATGGTGATCCTTTTGTCATTTATCCGGCCATCGCGCAAGCTGTCAGGGGTGAATCCGCCTGGCCGGTATCCGTCGCGGACGCGCTGGAACTCACCCGGATTCTCGATGCCGCACGCCGATCAAGTGAAGAAGTAAAAATTATCAATGTGTAAAAAATGGAGCCGGAAAACTGTGCAAAAGCTTTCAGTCCCGGCAATAACCGGGTCAAGTCCGGCTTTTTAAACGGGGAATAAACCATCATGAATTCACGAGAACGCATTATCGCGACGTTGGAACACCGCACTCCGGATCGTGTTCCCTACGATCTGGGGGGAACCCATGTTACCGGCATCCATAAGACGGCGTGCCTGAATTTGTGTCGGCATTTGAAGATTGAAGCTGCTCCGGTTCGCTTCGCCGATGTTATTCAGCAGGTGGTGATTCCGCCGGCGGCGTTGCTGGAACGTTTTGCCGTGGATACGCGCGGCTTGTTTCCGCTGTGCAGTCACAACTGGAACGTACAAGGGGAAGACAAGGGAGATCACCTTGAATACATTGACGAGTGGGGGTTCGTGCAGCATTTTCCGAAAGACGGATACTGGTGGAACCTGGCGAAATCGCCGCTGGACGCGACAAGCATTGTTCCTGAACAACTCGAAAGCTATCCCTGGCCCCGCGCCGAATTGCCGGAGCGCATCGCCGGTCTGCGCGAACAGGCAAAAAAATTTCGTTCCGAGGGTAAGATTGTCATGCTCAAGGGATTATGCGCCGGAATATTTGAAATGGGACAACGGTTGCGTGGCATGGAGAACTTTCTGTGCGACGTGCTGGCCGATCCGGGCAGTGCCAAACTGGTACTCGACAAGTTCACCGAACTCAAAATGCGGTTTTGGGAAACGGCGCTGGACCAACTCGGCGATGTCGTGGATATCGTGGTGGAAAACGATGATTACGGCACCCAGACCAGTCAGTTGATTTCGCCCGAGACTTTCCGGGAACTGATGAAACCCCGGCTGAAGGAGATTTTCGCCTTGATTAAAAAGAAGTTACGGGAGAAAAAAACGGACAAAGAACACGGCTGGATTTTCTTTCATTCATGCGGCAATGTCCGCTCGCTGCTGCCGGACTTCATCGAACTCGGCGTGGATATCCTGAATCCGGTGCACACCAACGCCGTCGGCATGGAACCAACGCAACTGAAACGGGATTTCGGCTCGGAAATCACCTTCTGGGGCGGCGGCGTGGAGACCCAGAATGTGTTGCCGCGCGGCACCCCGGAAGAGGTGCGGGAGGATGTCAAACGCAACCTGGAGGCACTGATGCCAGACGCCGGTTTCGTCTTCAACACCGTTCACAATATTCAGGCGGAGGCCCCGCCGGAAAACATCATGGCCATGTGGGAAACGCTTCAAGAATACGGCAGATATTAATCTAAAAAACGAGGACAACATGAAATATTCCTTTATGAGTTTTTCGACTCCAACGTTGACTCTGGCAGAAATGCTTGATGTCGCCAAAAAGTACGGCTATAACGGCATTGAACCACGATTGGATGCCAAACATGCTCATGGCATCGAGGTTGATGCCACGTCCGGGCAACGGAGCGCAATTAAGAGCCTGCTAAGCAGCAACTGCGTCAAGCTCTCGTGTCTTGCCACATCATTGTCGTACGCGGATCCCGCAAAAACCGTCGACATGATTCGCCAGACCTATGAACGCATCGACCTTGCCGGCGACCTCGGAGTGCCGGCAATCCGGGTGTTCGGCGGACTGATTCCGGACGGAACCGACCGGGAAAAAGCCATTGCCCTGATAGTCGCGGCATTGCGCGAAGTAGCCGATTACGCTGCTGAACGCGATGTTGTGGTTTGTCTGGAAACGCATGACGACTGGTGCGATCCGGTGCATGTCGCGACTGTTCTTAAACAGGTTGACCATCCGGCAATCGGTGTCAATTGGGACATTATGCATCCGGTGCGTACCCGCAAGGCGGACATCACCCGATCTTTCAAAATACTCAAACCATGGATTCGGCACGTGCACATTCACGACGGCATCGGCGACAAGTTGAAATTCATGTCCATCGGGACGGGGGATATCGACCACAAAAGCGCCGTCGAACATTTGATGTCTGTGAATTATACCGGCTATCTCAGTGGCGAGTGGATCAACTGGGAGAGTTATGAAATCCATTTGCCGCGCGAACTCGCGACCATGAAGCGATACGAAAAATGAAAAATTAGGGGATAGAGAGGAACCACTAATCTTCACTAATCCGACACTAATGGGGGGAAGAATAGTTGCTCTCCTCT
>JAGYNC010000249.1 GCA_018400135.1 Victivallaceae bacterium | reverse complement strand
CTGCGCATCAAAGCCGCTTTCCCGCACGGGACGCATTCCTGTCGGCTTCCGACCGGCATGTTTCCCGCGCCATCGGCGCGGCGGAGGGTCGTGCTCCCGCGCGACCGTGCCTCTCGGACGGTTTTCACTCGTTGTCCAATCTCATCGCCGTTCTCCCCGACCGATTCTCCAACTTGATTATTGGACATTCCTTGCTCGATATTGGATATTCAAGTCTCAAGTTGACGGCACGGAGTCCGTCACTCCACCGGGCTTCGCCCGGCATATTATCGCAGCGGCACGTTGCCGCTTTCCCGCGCCATCGGCGCGGCGGAGGGTTGTCCTTCGTGGCACCCGAAAAACAGGTTCCGAAAAAGCCGAACCCGCCGCCTAATTTATGGCAATACCACTTCAATTCCAGTCATTTCGCAAAATTCTTTCAGTGCTGGAAGAATATCCGTGCCGTATGCCAGGCAGGCGTATTCACTGGTCCAGTTTTCGATAAATTTGTCGATATCACCGTCAACCGTAACAAATGCATGCGGCCAAAACGGAATACCGCATTCATGCAACCTGTCCTGAATTTTATCCGGCGGTGGCAGCGTAACGGAACAAGTGGCGATGATCATCCGGAACTTGCCGTCAATTCGACCAATACGTGCCAACACCCCCTTCCCTTCTTTGCAAATAAGTTTTACGGAAAGGCCACCGGCTTTGCCTTCGGTCGGAATACCATGCTCGGCAAAAGTTGCCGGCCCAAGTTCGGATGCCAGCGATGGTGGAATCGCGCCGTCACCAATAACCTTAATCTCGCGAGTGGCTTTATTTATATGCTGAAGATCTCCGTAATAGACGCGTTCACTGCTGAGTTTGGTTAGAAGCAATACGCTTAGCGCGGTGTTAAAATCCCCGAGAGTAGAAACCCCGCAGCCTTCCTCCAGCATCATGCTCTGGGTAAAACAGGTAGCCGAATAGTCGTCGCCAAGTCCGGGAAAAGACTGAATGGTGTAGAAGTCAAAACACTCTTGCCTGATAAGCTTCTTGATTGCCAGATACAGCCGTAAAGAACGATCATTGATCTGATTGCGCTCCGGCATTTTGCCGAACAACTTGACCAATTGCGGTTCAAGTGCCGCGATTTCCTCTTCGGTAACCGCATCAGCGGTGTTGATAAGCTCGGTAGTGTCTCTGGAGTCAATGTCAATACCGAATAGCTTCATCCACTGCGATGGATCGGCCACGCCGCAGGTTTGTCCCATGCCACGTCCACCAAAAGCGCCGATAGTCGAACCGTTGAGCATATTTTTCAGGCATGCCGCTTTGGCGTGAGCCACGATTGAGGAAATAGTGTCGGCATCGGAAGCACTGCCATAAACAAACTTGTGTTTAACGCCGATTTCCAGCAATCCTGCATGCATAACCAGTCCGCCGACAGGCCGCCAGCCCTGCGAGCCGTCATGCGTCCAAATCAGCAAGCCCTTACCGGTAGCGGCGTAGTTGCGTACAGCAGCGGCCAGGTGTGCTGCCCAAACCCAGGTGCCGGAAAACAGAATAACGCCGTCAATCGTGTCGTCGTCACGCATCATTTTCAACGCGGCGGCGGCTTCCTTTTTGGTCGCGATAATCAACTCGTGTTCAACCAATTCAATCTCGGCTTGACGTAGCGCAGATTTCGCAGATTTAATGATTTTATCGTCAATAAACGGCGTGCCCATCGGATCAAGAAGACCGTCCTTATGAACACCGTAAACAATGAATCCAATGCGGGGTTTAATCATGGTTTAACTCCCTGATTTTTTTGAGTTGGTTTTTTCCTATTTTTGCAAATTTAAGGTCTTGTCAAAAATCAGCTTTAGTATTATTATAGCTGAAATAATCCCCATTTTGAATAGCAAAACCTGCAACTAACTGGACTTTTCGGCAATATCCACTATTTTTTGTTTATGAAACAAACTCTGGAAATAATTTTAAAACCTGAAATCGAAAAACTATTTGATCAATTCTGCTCAATTTTCGGCATACGCATAATATTTTATTCCGTTGCCGGAAAAATATTGAAAACAGGACTGAATCGCGGCGATTCGCAGTTCTGCCGGTTGATTCAGCAACAGCTTTGCGGTATTGATAAGTGCTTAGCCATGGATGAAGAAAAACGGCAAGAGTGTGCCATCGCGGGTGAAACTGTCAGTTACCGCTGCCATGCCGGACTCAATGAAGCTGTGGCACCGATTTATGTTGATAATCAACTGATAGGCTTTGCCATGATCGGCCAGTTCCGGACAATCCGAACAACCCCCCACGACCTGACGCGGGCCTGGCACAAAAAATATCACAATGTGGAACTTGAACAGGCATTCCATAAACTTCCCTATTTCGAACCTGAAAAAGTCAGAGACATTATAGGGTTTTTTTCGGTTATTATCGATTATATTGTTACCAAGGAGATTGTCGCGCTGCGAGGAAATCTTGTTATCAGCAGAATTATTTCACACATTGAAAAAAATATCCATCGTTCAGTCTCGGTTGAGGAGGCGGCCCAAACTGTCGGGAAAAGTGTATCGACCATAACCCATCTGTTTCGTAAAGTTACCGGAAAGAGCTTTAAACAAACGCTGATCAACAGAAAACTGGATGTTGCGGAAAGGTACTTCAGGCAGGCACCAAATCTGTCGATAAGTGAAGTTGCTGCTAAGGTTGGTTATGATGATCCGTTCTATTTTTCCCGGCTTTATCGCAAATATCGCGGCATCTCCCCATCAGAATATTTAGCGCTTGACAAACCGTAAAACAGCATTATAATAGTTCACTAAATCAGACTTGACGCAATGAATCCCGTGCAATTCGGGAGCTGTCGCGCAACTGTAAATCGGCGCAAGTCGAAAGCCAGAGCTTGTTCGGTCTGATTAAACGTCGGAGGGGTTCCGCGCCAGAGCAGGATCCGACACGCAAGCAAGCAATGCTTTCCTGTCGCTTCTTTTTGTCTGTCCGTGAATCCCTGAGAATACAGCATTTCGCAATATCGGAAATAACGCTGAAATTGCAATATTTTCGTGGTGCAAAATGCTCGTAAATGTGCGCGCAACACAAAATAAAGGGATGAACCAACATGCAACGCACGCCAGAAACCGCCGGGGAACAGTTGTTCCGTTATCCGCCCAGCAAGTTAAAATTACCAACTGCCAGTCGTTTTACCCTTATCGAACTCCTTGTGGTTGTGGCAATTATCGCAATCCTTGCGGGAATGCTACTGCCCGCTCTCAACGCTGCTAGGGAAAAGGCTTACGCTTCCAGTTGCCTCAACAGTCTTAAGCAGATAACTCAAGCAAATATCATGTATGCCAGCGATCACAATTCATTACTGGTTCCTTATGCCGTTGATATGATGGGGAGCAATACCATGCGTTGGCATGGTATAACTGAAAATTCGAGCGGTTCAGGAAGTGCGGAATACAATTTTTCTTTCAGTCCGCTGTATTCCTATCTTGGAGAATCAAAAAAAATAACCGCGTGTCCCAATATGAACAAAACGGTGCCGGAGGGCGTTCCATCATTTGAGCGTGGTTGTGGCGGTTACGGGTTGAGTGCCG
>JAGYNC010000248.1 GCA_018400135.1 Victivallaceae bacterium | reverse complement strand
GATAGGAGAGTTTTATGGTTGAAACAACTTTGGAGCTGGCGATCCAGGAAGCGGAAAAGTACAACGTTAAAGCCGCGTTTGCGATTGACAAGACATTGTTGTCATTTCAACTTGTCAACAATTCGAAAACGGGGATTGTTATTGCCGCGCCTGATGAAGTCGAGCTACTCTATGGGGTATATGATTTTGCGGAACGCTTTGGTGGGTGGTCATTTTTCGAGCCGGGACGCGATCACTATGACGCGGCGCGGGTGGTAAAAGAACTTCCTCATGGGATTTTACGCGAAGCGCGGAGTCCGTTGTTGAAACGACGCGGGTTTATTCAGGAGTTTGCGTTCGACTGTGAGAGTGAAAGCCTGTTTGACTACATGGCCAAGAACAAACTTAATTATCTTCAGACCTGGATGAAGTACTATGATGTTCTTGCCAAGGAATTAAAGCGGTTTGCCGCGCTCCGCGGTATCGAAATTGAAAGCGGACACCACAACTTCAACTACTGGATTCCAGGAAGTAAATACGGCAAGACGCATCCGGAATTTTTTGCTGAAATCAACGGCAAACGCATCAATCCGACTACCACTGGAAACACGTTGTTGCTCAGTGAACAGATTTGTACGACCAATCCGGAACTGCGCCGCGAAATCGTTAAAAACATGCTTGACTATTGTGACACGCATCCGGAAGTGAAGACCATAGCTTTGAATCCCAACGACGGTTTTGGCTGGTGCGAATGTCCGAAGTGTTCGAAGTTTTACGATGTGAACCAGAAAGGTGAGGCCTACAGCGTTTCTGCTCACGTTTACAAAGCCAACCGTATATTTCACGATATGGTACAAGCGATTTCTACTGCGGTTCACGCGCGACGTCCCGATATCAATGTGTCTTTTTTTGCGTATATCAATTACACCACACCAGCGGATGGTTTCACTCTTGAGCCTGGCAGCGTTGTCCACTTTGCTCCTTACTGGCGGTGTATTAACCACGACATTTACGACCCGGATTGCCCCGTAAACAGCCGTTATGCTGAGGATATCAATGCGTGGGAACGAGTCAAGAATGGCGGTGAAATCAACATCTACGAATACTACATGGGCGTAAACTTTTATTTGTCACTGCCGATGGTGCATTTCGAAGAGATGTTTCGCGAGATGCAATTTTACGCGCAACATCATGTCGATGGCATTTTGACGCAATTCCACATTTCGCACTGGAGTGTTTATGGCGTTAATTATTATCTGATGGGTAAGGCAGCGCGAGGCGAAGATGCCGGGGAAGCTATCAGTGAAATGTTGCACAAAGTATTCGGCAACAGTTCACGGGATGCCCGGGCATTTTATCAGGAAATTAAAAAACTTCTGCACCGGATCGGGCCGTGTCATATTTCCTATCCTTATTCATTGCTGAACCGTGCCACTCTTGCCGATTTTCAGCGGATACTCGAAAAGGCTTCGCTGCTCGAAAAGCAGTGTGACCGTCCAATCTGCCGGGAGATCGCCATCTGGTGTCATTACATGGTCAAATTTAAGGCGTTGTTCGATGCTTACCACGCCGACAACTGCAACGAAAGAATGGTCAAAGATTTTCTGCAATGGATTCATTCACACGCATCAACCAGAGTATTCGTCCATGCTAAATTCGATATCTATTTTAAGGCTTTGCTTGATGCCATGCGCGACAACAAACTGTGGCTGCATTTTAACATTGCCTGGGAAGATGAATATATCCGTTTGCACGAAAAACTACTCAGCGGCCAGTCCTGATTTTCCCGAATGGTAAATTTTCAATCTGACAGAGGATAGTAGCCTCCGGTCTTTGGTGCGCCGCGAAATTCAATTTTTTCCTGTTCCCGCAATTGCCGAATATGACGTTCGACGGTGCGTGTGGTTGTGCCGACCGCTTCGGCGACAGCGTTTGTCTGGCATCCGGGATGCCGCCGGATATATTCGAGAATTTTTACTCCGACATTTACTCCGACATTTACTCCGACATCTGAAATATCCAGATGACGCTTCAGGGTAAGCAAAATTTCTTCGAGCATGAAATCAACAAATATTCCACTGTCGGGTTTTTGCGTACTGAGGTTGATTGCCTGATAGTAACCCTGCTGATTTGCATATACCATGTTTTCGACCGGCAGATATTGAAAAACCGGATGCAACCGTCCCTTTTTCATTTCTTTCATGCCAGATTTGACACTACTGTTGCAATTCAGCGCGGGCGGAGATGAAAGCATTGACGGCAAATTCGATATCTTCCCGCGAATGAGCGGCGGAAATTTGCACGCGAATTCTGGCTTTTCCCATAGGCACTACCGGATAGACAAATCCGATGACGTAGATTCCTTTCTCCAGTAGTTTATCCGACATTGCGTGAGCCAGGGCGGCGTCGCCCAGCATAATTGGTACGATTGGATGTTCCCCGGGAAGAATGTTGAATTTGGCATCGCTCATTTTAGCGCGGAAAAGATGCGTGTTTTCGTGCATTTTATCACGGAGATCAGGTGATGATGTCACCAGTTCCAGCGCCTTCAGCGAACCGTACACAACCGGCGGCGCTATGGTGTTGCTGAACAGATAGGGACGCGAACGCTGCCGAAGCAATTCGATAATCTCCTTGCGTCCGCTGGTGTAACCTCCGGCGGCACCGCCAAGTGCTTTACCCAGAGTGCCGGTGACAATATCGATCCGGTCTGAAACACTGCAATGTTCGGGCGTGCCCTGTCCGTTTTTACCGACAACGCCAACGGCGTGTGAATCGTCTACCATTACCAGCGCGTTATATTTGTCGGCGAGGTTGCAGATTCCCTGCAGGGGCGCGATATAGCCGTCCATCGAGAATACACCGTCGGTAACGATCAGCTTGAATTTGCAACCGGCGGCATCGGCGTCTTTCAGCTTTGTTTCCAGATCAACAAGATCGGCATTGGCGTAGCGGAAGCGTTTGGCCCTGCACAGTCTGACCCCGTCGATAATACTGGCATGATTGAGGGCATCGCTGATAATGGCATCGTTTTCAGTCAGCAGAGTTTCAAACAAACCACCATTGGCATCGAAACATGAACCGTAGAGAATGGTATCTTCAGTATCCAGAAATTCCGAGATGTTGTGTTCCAGTTTTTTGTGGATATCCTGAGTGCCGCAGATAAAGCGGACAGAGGCAAGCCCGTAACCGCGCTGTTCCATGCCGGTCTGTGCGGCCTTAATTACTTCCGGATGGGATGCCAGCCCGAGATAGTTGTTGGCGCACATATTCAGGACTTTCTGACCCGACGCGACCGTAATATTGGCGTTTTGCGGCGTTACGATAACGCGTTCAGTTTTGTATAGCCCGTTGCTTTTGATACCATCGAGCATCTGTTGCACATGAGTTTGAAATTCGCCGTACATGTTGTTACCTCCCTGGTGATTGTTGGTTCTTTTAAAATTGACAGAACATTTTTCTATCTGTTTTCCTCTCTCCCTCTTTGTGTCTTCGTGTGAGACAATTCCCTCTCCTTGTTTCCATGTTATTCGTGGGAGAAATTTATCACACAAAGGCACCAAGGCACGAAGAGGAGATTGCTTTTTTTCTACGCCGCCGCTTTCATTTTGCACTTTTTATTCCCCTCCCATCCGC
>JAGYNC010000247.1 GCA_018400135.1 Victivallaceae bacterium | reverse complement strand
ATCAGGTAATCGAGAACGCCTTTGCTGTCCGGACCTCGATCAATGTAATCACCCAAGAACACCAGTTGATCGGCAGCGGTCGGCTGAGCCTGGTTCATAAGATCAGTCAGTTTATCGAGGTGACCGTGAATGTCGCCGATCGCTATAAGTCTCATTGCCTTGTCCATATCCTCAAAAAATGGTCTTTCCCCTCGATTTGTCGGCAGTGGTTGGAGCACTCTGCCAAACCTGTCTGGTCAGGACGTCACAAGCAGTTAATGGCCTGCCGTAAGCCGCACCCGTATCAAGGCTGTAGCGACTTTCTTCAAAGAATGGTTGTCCGTTTAGCGACGGTTGATGCCCGACAACGTGAATCTCATGCGTCCCTGGTGGGGCGTAGCGGTCCCACAACATGATGAATCTCTGTTGATCAATGGGCAGGTGATTCTCACGAAAACCAGCATGTACAAACATGAATCCGTCTTGCCGATGCCAGATTTTTGTTTCTGTAAGAAAATCAATGTGTTTCTGCGGCACCAGATGCCAAAAAGAATTTTCATCGGTTGCGCCGTAGCTCTTCAAAAACTGACGGGCGCCATTAGAAAACCAGACCTCTGTGTTACTTGAGCCGTAAATGTCCTGCCGGTAGTCGTAACTGATCGTTTCAAGTGTTTTCCAGTCGTCCGGTAATCGCTCCGGTGCAGTTTCGTGCAGGGCGTCAAGCATTAATTGATCATGATTGCCCCGCAAAAAGACGGTTTGCGGGAATTGCTCCTGCAAGTTGATCAGGTAATCGAGAACACCTTTGCTGTCGGGGCCGCGATCAATGTAATCGCCAAGGAACACCAGTTGGTCAAGACTGGTTAGGTTCACCTGGTTCACCTGGTTCATCAGGTTGACCAGTTTATTGCGGTGTCCGTGAATATCGCCAATGGCTATGAGTCTCATGTTTTTCCACTCTCTCGATATTCAGCAACGCTTGAAATCTCAACCTTTGCCCCGACCATGCCTGTTTGCAAAAAACCTCGTTGGGCTTGAGCCAGGAACACCTCAATGGCTGGCGAATCGCCCTCGTCAGTCTTTAAGACCTCATACACTGATCCACTCACACCATGCACAACATAGGATTCCGGTGTTTCCTCCATCCTGACGATGCCGGAGTTGAGCCACCAGTCGTTCATGCCCTGCGAAAAAGCTTGGAATAGCTTAAAAAGGGATTGCCCCTGCTCATCCGTTGTTTTTAAAAAGCGCCACCTGCAAAATGCCATTTTTACACCTCCACGATCAGGTCAGGTTGAAACTCCCCACCCTCGAACGGGTAACCATGGGGGTTTGCAAGCACGCGGGTTTTCCCGATCATATAATCGCAGGGTTCGTGTGTATGACCGTGGAGCCACAAAACAGCGTTGCTTCGCTCAACCAGGTCATCTAAGTGACTGGCAAAAGCAGCGCTCAACACGTCTTTTTTATATAGTGTTGAAACTGATTTAAAACTGGGCCCGGTATGCGTCACGACAATAACCTTTTTGCCTCTGTGTATCTCGAATTGATCCTTAAGCCACCTGACAGAATCACAATGAATCTGGATGGTGTCATTCGGCAACAGGCTCCGGTATTTTCCACCGTTGAAATAAGTAATTGTCCGGTAGTCATTCATTGTCGCCCCAGCTGCCTGCAACGTCTCAAATCGTGAAAACAATCCAGCAAACGGACCGGTGTCCCATAATTTAAAGTCAGTCCACAACGTACATCCCAAAAAGACCACGTTATTGATCTCAACGCTTTCATTCTCAAGAAAATGGACATTTTCAAACAAGCTTGCGTTCTCCTGCAGTTCTTTAAGATGCTGCGGGTACGTTTCGCCGTAATACTCATGGTTGCCGCTGATCATCACAATATGCTTGCCCTTGAACCGCTCAAAAGCAGTACCCGGGCCACGGCCGCGTGTATGGGTATCACCTGCCAACACAACGATATCGGCGTCAGCATTCAACATGCGCTGTTGTGCGTCATATTGCTCAGCGGTGATCGTTGAGCCGACTCTTTCAAATTCGATGTGCAAATCAGACAAAATCTGGATTTTCATAGATGCTCTCTTTCTGCGCTGGTCAAATCTCAATGACCAAATCAGACCTAAACCAGCGGTTTTCATCGGGATAACCTAATGGATTGGCGATTACCCTTGTATTGCCAATCATATAATCGGTCGCTTGGTGTGTGTGGCCGTGAATCCATAACAGGGCCCCACTGCCTTCTGCCAGATCATCTAAATGACTCGCGTAAGCAGCGGACAAGATATCCTGTCTATAGGTTTCAGGAACAGATTTGTAAGACGGTGCCATGTGGGTCACAACAACGATCTTGCGCCCCCGGTAAAGGTCAAACTGGTCCCGCAACCACCTAACAGAGTCCAGATGGACTCGGGCGAGATCGCCGGGCACCAATTTACGATGACATCGCCCATCAAAATATTTGATCCGGGCGTAGTCGGTCATAAACTCGTTAACATCCCGGACCGTTTCCTGATAGTCGTAAAGCCCCGCATGGGGCCCCACCTCCCATAATTTTAGATCCGTCCAAAGAGAGCACCCCAAAAAAATTACATCATCGATCTCAACTGCCTCGCACTCCAAAAAATACACGTTGTCGAACTGCTCAGCGTTACGCTGGATTTTAGCGGTATGATGCGGGTAAACCTCACCGTAATACTCATGATTTCCAGCGACCATAACGATATTTTTTTTTGGGAACCGGTCAGCCGCAAGAGCCGGGCCACGACCTTTTGTGTATGTATCCCCAGCAAGAATCACAACGTCTGCTGGTGTTTCCGTCAGTCGATGCGTTACTGCTTGATGCCTGTACGATGAATTGAAAATCTCAAATTCAACATGCAAATCACTCATCACCTGAATTTTCATCATTCATCCTTTTCTTGGACAATTACCCCTTCAACACACAAAGCTTCTGCTTCATGGTCAGCAAAGAGGACATTAACCCACTTGATCATCTTTCACCATCTGTGTCTTCATCATATTCATCTTTTATATTTATCGTCAATCTTTATTTTACTTGCATTTAGCATAGCAATTTACTATATGAATTTCTATAGAAAATTGCTATACGGAGTTTGATATGAAAAAAATGACGGTCGATAAAAAACAAGCTCAACGGGATCTCTTCTCTTTGCGTACGCGAGTGTGGATCCATGCGTGTAAGCGCAGCTTGAGGCTCAAATCAGGAAAAGATAAAATCACCAATTATCAGCTTGCGCAGGCGGCTAATAAAAAAGAAGGGGAAGGAAAGACTCAAGCAACCCGTTGGGGACAATGGGCACAGGGGGCTCCGGCTAATCTCACAACAGTAACGAAGATTGATCGGTCGCCGGATCTGTCTGGCGCTGCAAAGAGCTTTCTGGTCGGACCTTGGTCTCCGATTTTTAAAGGAGCAGCCAGCGGTTCCCACGTTCCGCTGTGGAAAGCTATTGAACAAAAACCAGGCGAACTGCTGCCGGCATGGAAACATGTGCCAACATGGATATGGCGTCACTGGTGCCCGTGGGAGGGGTATAGTTCTGACAATGATCCTTCTCTTAATCCAATATTTGACCAGTGCACTTACCCGAAAACAGACTATCTG
>JAGYNC010000246.1 GCA_018400135.1 Victivallaceae bacterium | reverse complement strand
ACAAGAGTGCACTTACACAATCTTTATTCAGCGCGCAGTACGCCGCCGGTGTCCGCGCTGGTCGCCGCCATGGCGTAACGCGCGAGCCAGCCGGAACGGGCTTTAGGGGTGCGCGGCTGCCAGTTTTTGCGTCGCTCGGCAATAACTTCGGGAGCAACTTCAAGTTTAATGCTGCGGTCAGGGATATTGATACTTATCATATCGCCATTCTCCACCAGGCCGATGAGACCGCCGGCAGCAGCTTCCGGGCTGACGTGTCCGATACAGGCGCCATGAGTGCCGCCACTGAACCGTCCATCGGTAATCAGCGCTACTTGTTCCCCCAGACCGCGTCCCATGATATAGCTGGTTGGCGCCAGCATTTCCTGCATACCTGGACCACCTTTGGGCCCTTCATAGCGAATCACTACCACATCGCCCGCCTTAACCTTATCACCGAGAATTCCTTCGCAGGCATCTTCCTGACTCTCGAAAATAACTGCCGGCCCGCGGTGAACCAGCATTGACGGAGCAACACCGGCGGTTTTAACAACACTGCCGTTTTCCGCCAGATTACCGAACAACACTGCCAGTCCGCCATCTTTGCTGTAGGCGTGGTCAAGACTCCTGATAACTGTTCCATCCGGATCTGGAGCCGCGACCAGTTGTTCGCGCAAAGTTTTACCGGAAACCATCGGGGTTGAATCGTCCAGCAAGCCGCTGATTTTATTGATTTCCTTCATGATAGCCATAATGCCGCCGACCGCGTTTACATCCTCAATATGGTAGTTGCTGGACGGAGAAACTTTGCAGATATTCGGGGTTTTACGGCTAATTTCATCAATTTTCTTCAGATCCAGTTTGATCCCGGCCTCATTGGCCACCGCCAGCGTATGCAATACAGTATTGGTGCTGCCGCCCATCGCCATATCCAGTGCCAGCGCGTTGAAAAATGTCGCTTCAGAAACAATGTTTTTTACGCCCGGGGCATTGTTATTGGCCATATCCACTACCAGACCGGCGGCAGTTTTCCACAAGGCGCCACGGCTTTGATCAGTTGCCGGAATAGTACCGTTGCCGGGAAGTGCCACTCCCAGTGCCTCACACAGGCAGTTCATGCTGTTGGCCGTAAACATACCGGAACAGGAGCCGGGGCCGGGACAAGCACTGCATTCCAGCGCCGTCAGTTCGTCATCGGTAATTTTACCGATTTTGTGTTTCGCGACACCTTCAAAAACCGTTATCAAGTCTGTTGCCTTGCCATCCTGTGAGCGTCCGGCCAACATCGGCCCGCCCGAGGCGAAGATAGTTGGAATATTCAGCCGCATTGCCCCCATCAACATGCCGGGCACAATTTTATCACAGTTTGGAATGCAGATCATGGCGTCAAACGGGTGAGCGGAGCCCATTGATTCAACACAGTCGGCGATCAGTTCGCGGCTCGGCAACGAAAAAGTCATACCGCGATGGCCCATCGCAATGCCGTCGCAGATGGCAATAGTATTGAATTCGTATGGGATACCACCAGCACGGCGTATCTCTTCACAAATAAGTTCACCCACTTTTCTCAGGTGGACATGTCCCGGCACAATATTTGTATAGGAGTTGCAAACACCGATAAATGGTTTTCCCAAATCCTCATGTTTAATACCGGTGGCATACATCAATGAACGGTGTGGAGCCCGCTCAAATCCTTTTTTCATAGCATCACTGCGCATAATCAGTTTCCTTTATTTTTACATGAGACTCGCCAGTTTTAAAACATGACACTGGCAAATAGCATCGGAGTAGGGGAAAAACTATCTGTGAAAGTTACAATATAAAAACAGCAATTCAATACGAAAACTGGAATGCCACAACCGCGTCAACTGCGGTTTTAATTTTATCCAAAAGCATGTTCGGAATGGCAACGTTAGTTTTGATGGCAGCAAGCGAAAGCCCGGTCTTCAAATCCTGTGGCGCGCGAATATCAATGATATTAATATTCTTTTCACCGAGGATACTGGCAATCTTACCAATTACCCCGGGAGCATCGCGATACTCGACGAACAAATTGTGTCCGCTCGGCTCGAGATAAAGCTTATCAAAATTATTAACGCGGGAGATCATCAGATTGTTTTCCGTAGTAGTACCGCGGACACTTACTTTGTGAATCGTGTCGCTGCCGGCAAACAGGTCAATAGTCATGGCCGCGCCGTAATTCTTGTCATCATCCACATTGCGATTAACCAGCTCTATGCCGCGCGAAGCCAGAAAGCTCTCCGCGTCGGCAGCATCCTGATACAAATCAATATCCGCGGCAATCCCGGCAGCAATTGGACCAGTCATCCACTTGGCATATTGACCAAGCTCACCATAAAAACTGGTTTCAATGCGTGACGGATGCCGCTCCTTGCCAAGATAACCGGAAGCAATCGAGGTGAGCACAAAAGCCAGATGCTGATAAACCTCATCCAACCCGTCAGGAATACCTTTGTTGACCACACAGTTGGTAATACCCTGCTCAAAATAACCGACAACTTGTTCGGCGGCACGCTTCGCGGCATTAAAGTTGGCCTCAAAGGTATTGGCCCCCAGATGTGGCAGCATAATATCGGCAATATCGACAACAGACTTTTCGCCCGCTTCATCTTTCGCGTAAACATCGTTGCCGAAAATCAGCTGTTTTTCGGCTTTTACGGCACGCAAGTCATCTTCATTAATAACCCCGGATCGAGCACAATTGATTAATACCGCGCCAGCTTTCATACTGGTGAGCAAACGACGATTGACCAGGCCGCGGGTTTCGCTGTTTTCCGGAATATGCAGGGAAATAAAGTCTGATTGCGCAAAAACATCATCGATGGAACCGAGCTCAACGCCCATCTTTTCCGCCAGCGACGGGGAAATCATCGGGTCGTAACCCAAAAAGCGCATATCAAATCCGTCAAGCCGCTTAATCAGCAGTCTGCCGATATTTCCAAGTCCGATAATACCAATGGTCTTACCGGTCAATTCACGCCCCATGAATTTCTTCTTCTCCCATTTACCACAACGCGTGGAAATGTCCGCCGGTACCAAATGTCGATACGCCGCCAACATCATCGCCACTACCTCTTCGGCAACAGCGTTGGAATTGGCGCCGGGAGTATTCATCACATCGATATTCTTCCGACGGGCATGTTTAGTGTCAATTGTGTTGTACCCGGCGCCCGCACGCACTACCAGTTTCAAAGCAGGCAGCGCATCAATAACTTCCGGGGTAACCTTTTCGCTGCGGACAATCATCACCTCGGTATCGGCGTTCGCCGTCAACAACTCAGGCAATGGAGTATCAACATCCTGTACCACCTGATAACCTTTTTCTTCCAGTAAAGTGGCGGCAAATTTATCCAGTTTGGTAGGAATCAAGACTTTTCTCATAAAACAGTATCTCCAGTATATGTGTTTATACTCTACTTCCCCGACTTCGACACGCGCCCGGCTATATAAACGAAACTCCTGGACGCAGTGACCAAAGCGAGAAAACAACATCGTTGAAACTTACAATACAAAAACAACAATTCAATACCGGCTTAAAGAAAATTTTTAAGGAATGAGAAGGCGCGGTAATCGCTCACTCTTTCCTTTGGTTCGGGGTCAATACTACACAGCCTCG
>JAGYNC010000245.1 GCA_018400135.1 Victivallaceae bacterium | reverse complement strand
GCACCCTGCACTCGTAATTGCGCCGAACATCGTCTTGTTGTGCGCCACCTGCATTGTGACGAAGAACCATCCGTCGGCGTAGTTGATGTTCTGATTGCGGAGCGGGTTGGACATGGCGGGGTGTGCTTTTTTAAGAGTTAGTCTTGGACGTGGTCAAACGACTTCTTCTCCCTCTGTTTTGAGTTCACGCCACAAATCCAAAGACAGACTAGCATTAACGCGACCTACTCTGCCTTTCACGATTAATTCCGTACCTTCAGGAAGAACAAACTCATTTAAAAATACCGCCAGAACATGGTATTTTCCATCAAGCGGGATAATCTTGAGCAACAACGGACTAGACCACCGATCGTTAGCTTTATCCTGTCCGCTACCTTTAACTGAGGTCTGCCATGATCCGATATCTCTGCTGGAATAACGTTGTGTCAGGGGAAGACCTAATGCCGGTCTGAATAATGTTTCGCCTTTTTTAAGGGGCGTATCATGATCATTCTGTCCCCACTCAGTTGGCGTGCCGCTTTTCGGACTACCACACCGGTAGGACTGAAAAATCCGTGCCGCCGACTTTATCGCATCCCGCCAACTCGTGCAGCTATCCCATAAGCGCACAGTAATATTTTTGCCTGGCAGAAGTTTACCAAGCTCTTTTTTAAAATCACTCGCCGTTGTCGGAACCGTCCAATCCATATCATCAAATGATATTTCCGCAGGCCATAAACTTCCGTAGCATCGACGGGATCGTGTTCCCAAAGAACCCAAAAGAGCGTAACTTTTCACAACATCAGATGACAAAAAACTTCCTCCTTGAATGCGACTGTGAGATAAACGCAGCTCGAATTCCTCGCCTGCATCTATTACACCACGTTGGCCCGCTTCCGGACTATTTCTTGGTGAACGCATAGGCCACAAAAAATAATCAACGTCTTGCCCTGTCAAGCCTTTGCAATCTTTTACTACTGTTCGCAATTTTGCAGGTATTACAACTCTCACATTAAGAGAACTTCGACGAATTTCATCCTGTTTTTTGCTAATCCGTCCAAAAATACGTTGTTCTTCTGCCTGAGTTCCACCTAAAATACGGAACCACTCATGAAGCCCGCCCCGTATACTTTGCGCTCTTAATTCCGCCATTTTTTGATCCGCACCAGAGCTGATACATGGTGTGACAAGTCTGAGTTTTACATTAGCTTTATTCATGGCATTTTAATCCTTGGATTATGATTCTTTGCGATGACATAAATGGCATCACGAATTTCCTGGGCCGTTTTTTTGTCTTTTTTCTTCCCCTGTTGTGCGGTCTGCTTTAATTGCTCCCACAGTTCAGAGTATTCATCTGTAAGTTTTCGAACCACAACTGACTTAATTTCAGTATCTAAACTGTCGAAAATTTTAATTTGCGACAATACAGTCCGCCATTTATTGTCGTCCCAGTCATTGATTTCATATTCAGCGCGCTCAATAGGCGACAACGAAGCCAATGCCGTCTGTACCCTAATCCGCTCTAGGCGTTCACGTTCTTCATCGGCTTTAACCTTCTCTGCTTGCAGTTTTGCTTCAGCACGTTCTATTTGGTTAGCTTTTGCCTCTGCTATTGAATTTTCCTCATCAATATCAACAGCAAACCAACCATAGCCATTTGAAGTTTTGGAACCGAAGCCATATTCCTCAGCCGCTTCACGTAACGATTGTTCAACAAAAGCACACAAATCCGCAAAAGACATAGAAACATCTTTTCTTGATGCCAGTATTTGCTTACACCGTGGCAGCGGACGAACAATAAAAGTAAACATAGAACCGCTTTCCACCGCAGGGAAAAATTGCGGATTAGGTGATTCGTTGTTATATGGCTTTTGTTGTTTGCCGTTATAGTACTCAGCATGATGACAAGTGACAATATCTGTAATCAGCGCAAGTGATTGCGATGGAAACGCGGGCATAAAAGCGAACAAACCAGCAAAAGTAGACAATGCCCCTTGTTCTCCAAACCACTGCGGCCATTGCTGCGCACAGTATTTATCTAGTTTCTTGTCATTTGTCGGATAGCCAAAACTCAATGCTGTTTTTAGAGCACAGGCCTCCGACATAACTTTGTTGTTCGCATCTTGAGCATTCGCCCAATTACACCATGCCGCATGCCTGGCAACACCTTTAACGGCACTGCCGGGAATATATGGAACACCTGCATGAGGATGCAGACAAAGTCCAGCATTTTCCAGAACACCACCAGTATGATTTACTATCAATCGTCCTTGAAGTTTAAGCATGAAGCGAATTTCATCAGGCGTTCCGTGGTCAAACTGAAATTCCTCGATTAACTGGTCTAACTTGCGCTGTGATCGTTGTGAAACTTTTACCACAGCATCACACTCATGTCGTTTAGAGTTATCTCCGATATGCACAAATTTACTTAAGCGCAAAGCGGGAGACTCAACTTTATCGAACTCCCACAAACAAATATCGCGGCGCAACTCATCCAATTCCTCTTTTTCTTCCCTGCGCAGGCGAGAATATTCATACTCTGAGAGTTGGTTGTAGCGTTGATACTTGTTGCACAGTCCACTCCATCCCGAGGACAGCACCTGTCGAACATCTTTCGAAGCTGTTGTGTACATATTTACTCCTCCTTATGTGCAAAGCGTCGAAAATAACTGAGATAAGCCATTGTTTCAGCCGTCTGATCAAGCAGATCATCAGAAGATGCCTCATCAATCAGATACTTGATCCATGACTCAGAATTTACATCTGAGCCCTTTAACCGGGCAATGCGATTATCCGCCAGGTGTCCCGCAACTGCGTCCAGAACGCGTTTCATACCATCATTAGCATAATCGCCCGATTTGCCTTTTTTTTCCAATGCAAAAGCCAATGTTGCAAGCAGTCCATTTTCACGAATATACGAAGGCACCTTTTTGGCAATCTCGCCATTACCCTTCCCTGCATATTTCGCATCTTTCGTGGCGTTATACGCATTTTCCGCGCGAATCTGTTCAAGGTTTTTATTTTTCATTATTTTACCTCCACGTCACAGAATCCTAGACCGATGGTTTCATCACCTCCGACCTGAAGAATCTGACCGGAAATTTTCTCTTTTAACAAACTCAACGGCTCAAGGTTTTGCGCGCGTGTTGATTCAGAAACAGAACAGTAAAACATTGTTTCTGAAGGAACCTGTTCCTGATTAAACAAAGCGCCTTTAGCGACTGTACCTGTTTCATCATCTACTCTAATACGAGTCACAACCTCGCATGACTGTTCAACAAAATGAGAGAAAAGCGAATCGCTAAGCACTACAAAATGCTTATCTAGGCTCTGCCACAGCTTATTACTTGGCATGATTGATTTCAGAGACTCCGCCAATGAACCAGCATCGCCCTTGCAGTCAAAGACATATTCTTCAAGCACAACCTTTTGGGCATCGATCACCACGCCGGAGGTGGCCAAGCAGCTCTGCTCATTAATCAATGTTTCATCAAACTCAAGTTCCACGCCCGCATCGCGCGCATAGCGGCGCAGTACCAGCGGGCAGGTGATCCAGGCGAACATGCCTTTGGCGGAGCGCACCGGGAAGGCCAACACACGGGCTTCGCCGATCAGCAGAGTTCCGGCACTAGCCTTAATAT
>JAGYNC010000244.1 GCA_018400135.1 Victivallaceae bacterium | reverse complement strand
GTTTGCCTACCGGATTGCCCGGCGCATTCTCACGGTTATTCGCATCAATCTGGTTCTGGCAATATTATCAAATGTGATTATGGTTATATTGATCTCTACCAGAATAGTCAACATCATGGGCGCCACCTGGTGCTACGCGCTGTTTTCTCTGTTTATCATCGGAAACTCGTATCTTTTGGCTGGTTGTTACCATCGCCTTACCCCAAACAACCCCGATTCTAAAGAACCTATTCGTAGCTGAATTGCTAATTTTAACTATTGATTAAAGAACTATCTGGAGTAGATATGACACAGTTTATGAAGCTGCCCCCCGTAAAAAAAGTAACCAGTCCGGTGAAAAAATTTCTCGGACTAAGTTTATCTATGCAGATTCTATTTGGCCTTATAGGCGGCATCTGCGTTGGCCTTTTTTTCGGCGAACGATGCGGAATAATGAGTATTCCTGCCACAATTTTCATCTCTTTTTTACAGGTGGCGGTCATCCCCTACGTACTATTCTCATTAATTCACGGTATTGGTAGCCTGGACCGCAAATCTGCTTTAAAGCTTGCCGGAGCCGGTGGCACTATTTTGTTGGCGTTCTGGATATTAGCATTGTTCTACGTGGCTATTTCGCAACTTGCCTTTCCCGACTGGCAGTCAAGTCGTTTTTTTTCGGAAACACAAGTCAATACGGCAAATGCTGTAGACTACTACCAGTTATATATTCCATCCAACCCGTTTTATTCTCTATCAAATGAAATGGTGCCGGCAATCGTAGTATTCTCATTGCTGGTCGGGGGCTGCCTGATCGGAGTTGATTATCAACGCAAAAAGAATCTGCTAAATGTCCTTGAATTAATAGTCGAGTTATTGTCGAAACTAACTCATTTTATTGTTCGCTTTACCCCCTTAGGAGTGTTTGCTATGGCGGCCAATGCCGCCGGTACTATGACCGCAATGGACCTTGGTCGTGTCCAGGTATATCTTGCCGCATTTATACTGACGTCTCTTTTGCTGGCTTTTCTGGCATTGCCGTTGCTGGTGTCGATTTTTACCCCATTTCGTTATCGGGATTTCCTGCGGGTCAGCAGGGATGCCATGATGACTGCGTTCACCACAGCCAACCTGCTGGTAATCCTACCACTGGTGGCCAGTGGGCTCAAGGAGCTTATGTCCAGTTACGATTGCCACGACGACGAAAGCGAACAGCTCCAACAGGCAATTCTACCAGTTTATTTCAATTTTCCCGATAGTGGAAAAATGCTCAGTCTGATTTTCATTCTATTTGCCGGGTGGTTTACAGGTCATCCACTTACCGCTTCAGATTATCCGCTATTTATGCCTACTGGTTTATTTGGTATGTTCGCCAGCGCCAATATCACAATACCATTTTTGCTGAATCTGTTCTCCATTCCACCAGATACTTTTCAAATTTATTTGATGGCAGGCATTTTCAACGGTAACTTCGGTACATTAACCGCCGCAGTTGATATTTTTGCCTTTACCACACTAACCATTTGCGCAATGCGAGGACTACTGTGTTTTAACTGGAAATATGCAGTTTTGGCAGTTGCCATTATTGTTGGAGTCTCCTTGCCCGCATGCAAAGGCATCGGATTGCTGTTGCAGAATCTGCTGAAACCCAAAGACTACGTGGCCGAAAAACTAATATCAATGAAAATCAGCGAACCAGTCGAAACAGTTATCAGGGATAAGCCGCCTGGCAACTTCATGAATTTCAATTGGTTAAATGTCAAACTCCTGAAGCGCATCACCGAAAACGGAGTCCTGAAAATCGGCTATCTGGAAAATTCCATGCCATTCGTATATCAAAATCTTTACCTTCCCGGCAAAGAACGTAACATTCCACAAGGATTCGAGTCTGACATGATGAATAAACTGGCCAGAGACCTCGAATGTCGCCTGGAATATTATCCTTTGAAACCAGACGAAATTGTCCGGGCTCTGAATAATAATCTGGTTGACATTGCCATCGGCGGTATTGGCATCACTCTGGACACGATTGAACAATACGGCCTAACAGACCCGGTGCTTACCTTACATCCAGCTGTCATCGCCAGGTTCGATAAGATCAAAAAATTCCACAATTGGAACGAAGTTACCAAGCAAAAAATGAAACTGGCATATTCTCCACGGGTAATTCCCCTTCGCACACTAAAACAAGTATTCCCGAATGCCACATTCGTCGAATTGAAACGCATCACCGATTTTTACCAGAAAAAAATTGAAGCAGATGCTTGTATTATTTCTGCGGAACAAGGCGCGGCATTCGATATTATGTATCCGGAATACTCATATATCGTCGCTCATCAAATCAACTATACCATGCTCACCGCATTTGCCGTCAATAAAACCCAGACTGAGCTAATCCGATTTTTGAACAATTGGCTGCGTACCCAAGTCTCCAGTGGAGCTATGAAAAAATATTACGACTACTGGATTCTGGGAAAATCCGGAGCGCCCACGGCAAAACGTTGGTGTATTCTCGACAACATTATCAACCCGAATCTGTAACAATTCGGTATGCGTTCGTATAAGGAAATACCGCGTGCCATTATAAATTTGTCTGATATGGATTTTTTCAAAAAATAAATTTTTTTGAAACTTAATTTGGTTATCGCCCTCTTTTTTTTAAAAACCCTTCATTCCTTTATTGAAAATTATCAAATAGGGTTAAGGTTATTAAAAGTGTCCTGGATTTGCGAAAAAATATTACACAATCTGCTTCTAAACAATGCGCTTTGCGCGTAGCTTAAAAATATGGAAATATCGGTTTTTATAATTTTACTGTTTGCGTTAGCTCTTTCCGTGATAATTCTTTACGTTATCTACTTGAGCAACAGGAATATGGCTCTGCGAAACAAAATTAAAGACGTTTTGCATCAAAAAGCAGAAATTAGCAATTTTCTCAGTCTTTTTTCGCAAAACTTGAGAAATATTGATGAAATCGACAGCTCGATGAATACCACTGCCCGCTATATCGCCGACTTGGTAGAAGCGGAATCAGTCTGTATCTACGAAGTGAAAGATGATTATCTATGCGCTTCAGGGGTCTCCGGCATCTATCCCCTCGTACATCATGGCACAGGATATGTCATGACCAGAACAAAATACCTTTTGGATGCCCTGCGCCGTGAAAAAATCCGGTTTGGACATGGCATTATTGGTCAAGTTGGCGAAAGCCACGAGCCATTACTGATTGAAAACGCTGACAATGACATGCGGCTGGCAGAGTTTAAAGATGAAAATATTGATTCGGTTATGGCTGTTCCGATGGTACACGACGCCGAGTTGACCGGAGTTATTTGCGCGGTAAACAATCGGCACTCAGAACCATTCAGTCCGGAACAGTTTAGCCGATTGCGTTTCATCAGCTCCCAAGTGATCCTGACACAAAATCTAGTTCAAGTCTACCGCGAACTAAGCACCCAACAACGCATTAATCAAGAATTAGAGTTCGCCCAGCGTTTGCAATCATCGATGCTGCCTGAATCCTTTCCCGATTGGAAACATTTTGCTGTCCACGCTTTTACCCGCTCATCAAAAGAAGTCAATGGCGACTTTTATGACTTTGTTGAAATCGATGCCAACCGTCGACTGATTGTCCTAGGCGATGCTTGCGGCAAAGGCA
>JAGYNC010000243.1 GCA_018400135.1 Victivallaceae bacterium | reverse complement strand
TCCTGAGGGTTCTTTTTACAAAAACCAGCATCGCACCGACGTAATGCCTCAATTTGGAAATTATAAACTTATCATGACAAAATCTTTGAAAATGGCGACATGCGATTGTTTTGAACATTCAATTTTTAGAATTTCTAGTTTGTTTCGAGCTTCGGATTTCGGATTTTTAAAACATTCCCGTTGTTATCAGTTTCTATGCACTATAATACCTTATTTCAACCTTTTTGCAAATTTACGGCGCAAAACTGTTGACAAATCGACAATCTCGGGTTATAATCATATATAGAAACAGATAGTAACAAATAAGAACGAGCAATAACCATGAATCGAATCGCATTAGTCGGCGCCAGCGTGCGCATCCGGAGCTTTGTCCGGGCAATCAAGGAAAACTATGGTAAAACGCAGCAACTTTGTGCGATTATGGACATTGATGACGGCAAGATGCGGGCGTTTAACGAATCAATTGGCCTTGATCTGCCGCGTTTCACTGATTTTGCCAGGATGTGTGATGAAATCAAGCCGGATATGCTGCTCATTTCCACGGTGGATTATTTTCATCGGGATTATTTGGTTGAGGCATTAAACCGC
The DNA here is from genome assembly GCA_018400135.1 of Victivallaceae bacterium. Taxonomy (GTDB): domain Bacteria; phylum Verrucomicrobiota; class Lentisphaeria; order Victivallales; family Victivallaceae; genus M55B135. The sequence continues at coordinate 3,055 of JAGYNC010000243.1, read as the reverse complement.
AAAATAAACTCTATCTGTGAAAAGCCGCTGTGCGTGAATATCGAGCAGTGTCGGGACATCATGAGCGCGCAACAACGTAATCCGGAAGTTTTCGCCGCCACTTCGCACAATGCCCGCTATCATGTCGCGGCGAGAACCGTCAAGCGGTTGCTCGATGAAGGTGCCATTGGTCGTGTCAACAGCGCTTATTACGGGGAGATGCTGGATTATGCCCATGGCGCCAGCTACTTCAGGCGCTGGAACAGGAGTAAGAAGCTTTCCGGCGGGTTGCAAATTCATAAATCCTCGCATCACTTCGACAAACTTAACTGGTGGCTTGATTCCCGGGCCGAAAGCCTTGTTGCTATGGGCGGACTCAACGCCTACGGTGTCCAGGCATCGCCCTTTCGTGGAGAAAGGTGCGCCACTTGTCCACACACCGAAAAATGCCGTTTCGCGATCGACTACGACTCCGGCAATGGTTTTGACTACCAGCTTTTTCTGAAATATCGTTCGGAAAACTCCTATACTCCGGACAAGTGTGTTTTCGCCCCGGAAATCGACATCGAAGACTGGCTCAGTGTCGGCATCAAATTTGAAAACGGCGTTTATGTCAATTACAATCTGGCGGCACACTGCAATTATGAGGGAGAAACAATAATTTTTGAAGGAGAACTCGGCAGGATCGAGATGTTGCGCCGAAGCCGTACCGGCGGCGAGTTTTCCAGCGTCGAGGTTTTTCGTTTCGGACAAGAAAAGCCCGAGCGGATTGATTTAAAACTTGAATCAGGCAGTCACGGCGGTGCCGACAACCGGCTGTTCGAAGACCTTTTCGGTACGGAAAAATCCGGACGTTTAGCCACTCTGAACGACGGTATACAGGCGGTACTAACCGGCATCGCGGTAAGCGAATCACTATCAAACGGGAAGGAAGTCCATGTCCAGTCGCTCCTATAAAGGCGTTACCCTGGCCGGAGAATATCTGGAAGTAACGGTTAGAGGGAACAAGATCGACGCGGTGAAGAGTATCGCGCCGGTTACCGGTTTGCCTTATTTATTGCCGCCGTTGGTGGATTTGCAGCATAACGGCGCATTGGGACTGGCCTACAACAATCTGAACGGCGACGCTCCGGCACAACTGCACGACGTGGCGGAACATCTTATCCGCAACGGCGTCGGTCGGGTACTGGCCACTTTTCCCACCGCACCGCACGAGACAATGCGCACCGCAACCACGGCGCTTGCCGCGACACTGGATGCCGACCCGCGACTCGACGCGCTGTTTTTCGGTATTTTTCATGAAGGTGTCTATATTTCACCCAAGCCGGGATGGCGCGGTGGACACAAGCCGCGTTATATCGAACCACCGAACTGGCAAAAATTTCAATTATTGAACGAACTTTCAGGCAATCGGATCAAGCTGGTCAATATTGCACCGGAAGAGCCGGGCGCGTTGGGCTTTATTGAAAAAGCAGTAAATTCCGGCATCAAAGTGGCGCTCGGGCACTGTTGTCCGGATACTGCCACCATCAACGCGGCGGTTGAACGTGGCGCAAGCATGGTAACCCACTTTGCCAACGGAGCGGCACCGATGATTCACCGCTTCCAGAATCCGTTCTGGGGCTTTCTCGATAATCCAAATCTAGCGTTGGGACTGGTTGGCGATGGCTTTCATCTGCCGCCGGAAGTCGTAAGAACTGCATTGAAAATTAAAGGCCAGGAACGCTGCTTTATGGTGTCCGATGCCAACATGTACTCAGGATGCCGTCCCGGCCTGTATCATCGCCTCGGCGGTTGCGATTGCGTGATCGAACCCAACGGCTTTATTCACGTGTCGAATCAGGAGATTCTCGCCGGAGCCTGGTTTCAGAACAACCGCAGCGTGGAGTTTCTGGTCAATGATGTGGGATTGAATTTCCCGGAAGCCTGGAGGATGTGCAGCGCCACCCCGGCAAGTCTCATGGGGCTATCTCTTCCTGAATTTCGAAAAGGCGAGGAAGCAACATTTGTCCTGGCGCGGTTTGAACACGGACAACTTGACATTGAACAAAGTGTCTTTCATGGTAAAGATCATGCCCGATCTGATATCGTAAATCAGGCATTGAGCGCATAAGAAAACGACGCAAATTTTAATCGGGAAATATTCCCGTAAAACAACTCAAGGGAGGCACCGAAATGAGAACGCAAAAAAGTCATAACACGTTTATCTCCAGCATTTTCACCCTCATAGAATTGCTCGTGGTGATATCAATCATAGCAATCCTGGCCAGCATGTTGCTGCCGGCGTTGAACAACGCCCGGGAAAGTGCTAAACGCATAAAATGTGCGTCCAATCAAAAACAGCTTGGAACCGCGATCGCCTTTTATGCCGATGCCTACGACGATTGGATTATGAGCAGATATCAGGACCCGGTGTACAATATGGACGGTGGTGGAGCAACGTGGCCCTGGCAACGTCTGCTTGCCGAAACCACCAAGGTTTTCAAGTACAGTACGGCGACAGCCGCGAGCGGCAAGAGTATCCTGCTTTGTCCCTCCGCGCAAAGCTATAATGCATTTACCAACTATGGATATAATAATGGCCTCCGAGTGCAGGCGTTAAACGCGACGGCAAAAAGTCGAGGAGGCTGGCTGGGCAGCGCTGATGCCGGCTATAACTTTATCAAGATTAATACCATCAGACGCGGTTCTTCGGTTGCTTTGCTGGGTGAATGCGTTGACACGAGCTATCAAATCGACCCGTCCAATACCGCAGAAGCGCCTTATCCGCTACGCGCTTCTTTCCGGCATGCGAACAGTATGAACATGCTGTTCGCCGATTTTCATGTTGAAGCCATGAAAACAGATGAAGTCAAATGTTGGACTTCAACTGCTATTCGTTTCAGCAAACCATGGTTTTAAGAGCGTAAGGATGGACTCTGCGGTAGCCGGAGAAGTAGTGCCATCGCGGGAATCGCGGCGTAAGGCTACGCCTGCGACTACTTGGGGGGACTCTTCCGGTTGCAACGTGCCGCCGCACTGCTACCGGGCAGCCTCGAAAGTAGTGCCAACCACCTTGCGAGGAAAGGCAGCAACG
>JAGYNC010000242.1 GCA_018400135.1 Victivallaceae bacterium | reverse complement strand
GATACGATCAACCATAAATACTATAAGTCACTAGCCTTGCTGCGGGCGGCTCGACTGCTTGAAAAACATGGTAAACTCGAAGATGCCAAAGCCAAATATCAGGCGTTGATTGCAAACGGCAACTGGTGGAAAGGTTCGGCTGAAAAGAGGATTGTCGCAATTGATAAAAAACTGGCAAAATAATTAGCGCCTGGACGAAAAAAGACTTTTTCGTCGGCACTAATTATAAACCTTATAAGTGCGCCAAAATGGCGCACTTGTTATTTTAAACCGCTTTTTCCGGTTAAATGTCTGATAACAGCCGACGCGCAAAAGCAACCAAACACTGCGGGCATGTAGGAAATAGTGCCGACTACCGATCCGGCCTTGCCAGTTTCCTGATGTTCCTGCGCAATCACCGCGTGTGGCGGCACTTCTTCCGGAGAAAAAACTGCCACAATGCCGCCTCTGATACCACGACGATGCAAGCGTTTGCGAATGACTTTGGCCAACGGACAATTATAGGTATGCTCGATGTCGCTGATTCGCACTTGACCCGGGTCTAATTTACCGCCTGAACCCATGGAGCTCACTACGGGCAAGCCGCGTTCAAGAGATTTTGCCAGCAGGTGTACTTTGGGCGACAACGCGTCAATGGCATCGACCACATAGTCGAAATGTGTTTCCAACAGTCTACCGGTAGCGGCATCGCACAAAAATTCATGACGAGCCGTAATGCGTGCCGCCGGATTAATATCCAATAAGCGCTCCGCCATTAGTTCGGCTTTGCTTTTCCCAACCGTTGAAACCAGCGCCGGCAATTGTCGATTGCGATTGGAATCCTCGATAACATCGCCATCAACAATAGTTAAAGCGCCGATGCCGGCACGACACAACATCTCAGCGGCACAAGCGCCGACTCCCCCCAAACCAACCACTAACACATGGGCTTCCTGTAATCTTGTTACTTGATCATGACCACAAAGTAACATCGTACGTTGTTGCCAGGCGGGAATGTTAATTTCTTTCATTCAAATTCAAAAAGAGTTTTAAAGTTGGTTTTCATAATTTGCGAGAGCTCATCGAGAGAAATCTGAAGTTGCCGCGCGGCTTGTTCATAAATTGTTTTAATGCTGAGTCCGGAATCATCGGTTTCCAAACATAAAGAGGAAATGTATTCGGGATGAAGCCGGAACCAGTTCATTACATCGTCACGGGCAACCCCCTGCGCTCCAAGTGAAATCCTGCAATTGTGCTGAATAAGTTGTTCCAACAACGGAGTTTTGGCATTGAATCCATGGATCATCAAACGCACCCGGTCGGGAAACAGTTTTTTGATGGACAACAATTCCGGAAAACATCTGACACAATGAACAATCACAGTTTTATTCAACTCATCGGCAAGTGAAAGAAATGCCGAAAAATATTTACACTGACACTCCAAACCGGGGCCATGCAGGCGATCCAACCCGGCTTCCCCCAGGCCGACCACATGCTGTCGTTTTGCCAAACTTTTCAATAAATTCAGACGTCGATTAAACACCGACTGATCCGCGTCGAGCCGCCAGGGGTGTAAGCCCACCGTAAACAGCATATTGGGCTCCTGAAACGCAATACGGTGAACCGCATCCTCGGCTTCCAGCGAAAGTACGCGCAGAACATGTGCTTCACCCCGCTTGTCATGCGTGTGAAAGTCGATCCACTCGATGTGACGGCTCCAGTTATGAGGCAAGTAGTTCATAAAATTTTCTGCTTAACTTTGAAATTGAATAGGGTTTTCTGATAAATCCATTGGCCCCGTTTTCAAGCGCTTTAGCAATACGCGCGTCATTAGTATAACCGGAAGATAATAACACCTTGAGCTTCGGGTCGATCGCTTTCAGCCGTTCATAGGCTTCATCACCAGACATTTTCGGCATTGCGATATCCAACAACACTGCGGCAATTTTCCGGTGATGAATCTGAAACAATTCAACGCCATCCTCGCCATTTTCAGCCGTGAGCACCTGATAACCAACCGCCTCAAGCATTTTTCCTGCCGTGACGCGAATGGCTTTCTCGTCGTCAATTAAAAGGACTAACCCCTCGCCGGGGAAAATCTCCTGCGTGTCGGCAGGGAGTGGCAAAACATGTTCATCAGATACATCCGCAGGCAAATAAACGGTAAACGTACTGCCACTGCCCGGTTCTGATTGCACGTCGATAAATCCCGAATGAAGATCAATGATATTATATACCATTGCCAAACCTAACCCGGTGCCTTTGCCTCGCGCCTTAGTGGTAAAAAACGGATCAAAAATCTTGCCGATAATGTCAGGAGATATACCGACCCCATGATCTTTAATTGAAACCGACCAGAATTGCCGTTTATCTCCACTTATGCCACCCGACAACCCGGAAGGCGGGCTGACCCTGGCTATAGTCACCTCAATATCCCCACCTATTTTTTCACGGTTCTCCAACATTGATGTCATTGACTGTTCGGCATTAATCAACAAATTCAACACTATCTGTTCGATCTGAGTAGCATCTGCTTTGACCAAAGATTTACCGGTCGGCTTCGATACCGTAATGCCGATTCGCTTGTCAAAAGTGCCACGACAAATCTCCAACACATGCGCCAGCGTCTCATTTAAGTCCACTTGTTGAAAATTCAACTGGCTTTTATGGGAGAGTGTCAATAATTGTTCAACAATGTTGGCAGCACGTGTAACCGAACGCTCAGCCAACGCCGAAAATTCTCTAATCTCCTCAATTTTTTCCGGGTTATTCACCGCATGATAGCGAATCATGGACAACGCTCCTTTGACACCCCCCAGCACATTGTTGAAATCGTGTGCCAGCCCACCGGTAAGTGTGCCAACGGTTTCCATCTTCTGCGCCTGCATTAATTGTTCACTCTTGCGCACCAACTCGGTCACGTCCTCAAGCATAATTACCGCGCCCGGTTTGTCACGTCCATGTAATGGCGTAACTGAGATATTAAAATAATAACGCTTCTTTTGAAACAACACGATTTCGTGGTACAACTCACTGACTTTGCCGGAATTGATAGTTTGCTCAACATCATGTCGATAGTTTTTCATAAATGGTACCAACAACCATATTTTTTGTCCGACAGCGTCCTTGACCGGGATGCCGGTAAATTTCTCAAATGCCCGATTCCACTGTGCGATAATACCTTTTTCATCAACTGCCAGAAGATAGATACGGATCGAATTAAACAGTTGATTAAGGTAATTTCTGGTATCTTTGATTTCTTTTTCCGCTTCCTTAATTTCAGTAAGGTCGTTGAATACCAGCAGGTGCTGTTTATTGATATGGCGATGACGTACCTCGACATCAAGAACACGACCATTTTTACACTTAACTTGTAATGTGCGCGGCGTGGAACGCCTGAAGATATCCTGCCATAAGTCAAGGTATTGTCGTCGCGACAGCGCTGCGGACAAGCTCAGGTCAAACCATTCGTCAAAAGTCTTAAAATCAACTTCATCAAAACCAAAAACCGCAGTAAACATTTCGTTTATCGAATATGACCAGTCAGCCTTGACGACAGCTATTGGCAGCGGCGAATTTTCAATCAGCTCTCTTATCTCTTCTTCTTTGGTGCGACGTTCGCGTACTTCCGCGCGCAAATTATTAACTGAACTTTGCCTGATTTTTTCATAAGG
>JAGYNC010000241.1 GCA_018400135.1 Victivallaceae bacterium | reverse complement strand
GGGCGATATTCATATCGCCCATCGGCCTGAACAAAAAAATCCAAGCCATAATTTAACTTGTCCAAATCGATATTTTAAGCTTCACAGAACACAAGGCTGTGTAGTATTGACCCCGAACCAAAAGAGTGAGGCATTACTAATCCATAATTATTTTGTTAAATCAAACAAATATCTGATTTGAAATATATTCCTGTCCGGATAGATTACAACACAATGTGCTACACTCGGTTTTTTAAAGAACTGATAAAAACGGCATATACGGTTCAGTTTTAATTATACGGTCTTTCTTGAAATGGCACCTACGACGCTATGCTGCTTCTCGAAAACAGAGGTATTAAATAGAAATGGTCAGGCTTTTGAAAATGACAATTAAAAATGCAATATTCCGGCGGCAGAAAAATATGTGCCTGAAAATTTTATTTTACGTCTCATCACTAATTTTTTTATGTCCATGGTTAGCGGCAACAGATGCGCCTACGCCTACGGGAGTTCAAGGGAAAATAACAGCCAATATTTTAAACGTGAGAGTTAATCCTGGTAAAACTTACACCGTTGTCGCTAAATTAAAAATTAATGATGATGTCATTGTCCTGCGCAAACAGGGAGACTGGTATGAGATCATGGCGCCGCGTAAATCTTCAGTCTGGGTTGCTGCCGCATTTGTGCGAGACGGCAAAACTACTTCAGAACTCAAATTACGTTCAGGCCCAAGTGTTAATCACCGACCCTATGGCGTGGCACCGGCTGGCACTCCATTGACAGTGCTTGGAGAAAAGCGAGGCGACTGGATAAAAGTTGCTCCTCCTCCATTTTTAACCGCATGGGTTGGTAGTAAATTCGTCGAATGTGATACAACCGCATTAACCGCCGGGACTCCGCAGCAGGAACCAACCGCTGAAGTTTTCGCATCCGACTCCGTGCCGTTTAAAACAACAAACGAACTACCTCAACCGTCGTCTATTGATTCGGTCGAATCTAACATCCAGAATAATAACGAGATTATACCTGACAAAAATGATTCCCCGCCTCCCCTCCCCTTCGTTGAAGGCACTGAAAAAAAAGTCGTTCTCAAAGGAACAGTTTATCCTCTGAAAGACGGCGCGGTTTATGTTACTCATGCTTTGGTTGAATTGGCGGAAGACAATATCAATGTGCTATGCTATTTGCATGGTGGCGGCAATATCTTGAAAGTATGGGAACAACGCAATATCACCGTAACTGGTCAACAAAAAATTGTCAATGGCTGGAATATTCCGGTAGTGGTCGTAGAAAAAATCTCCACTGACTGGTAGGAATCGTAAAACAACAATAGCGTGTTGCATCGCGCGACAGTGCTTTTTGGAAAAAACAAAAACTGGTGCGCCAGAATGGCGCACTTATAATTAGTGCCGACAAAAAAACCTTTTTCGTTCAGGCACTAATTATCAGGAGGAAAAATGCTTAAACTCGGAGTTAATGTCGATCATGTGGCAACAGTTAGAGAAGCGCGTAAAGTCAACTATCCCAATCCGGTTGAGGCAGCCCTGCTCTGCGAACAGGCCGGCGCCTGGGGAATAACCGCTCACTTGCGCGAAGATCGTCGCCATATCAACGACCACGACATCACTGAACTGAAAACAAAAGTTCAGCATCTTAATATGGAAATGGCAGCTACTGCGGAGATGGTGAAAATCGCATCTTCGTTGCAACCCAACAGCTCATGTCTGGTGCCGGAAAAACGCGAAGAGTTAACCACCGAAGGCGGACTGGATGTGGTTGATAACCAAACATGGCTCACCAAAGTAGTCGAACAGCTTCATTCCTCTAAAATTATTGTTAGCCTTTTTATTGACCCGGAATCAACACAAATCGATGCCGCCGCCGATACCGGAGCCGAATATATCGAACTTCATACCGGCGCTTTTGCCAATGCTTCAAAAACAGCACAACGTCGGGAACTGAAGCGCTTGATTCGCGGCGCGGAGTACGCGAATTCAAAGGGACTAAAAGTTAATGCCGGCCACGGTATCGACTATAATAATATTGCCGGTATACTGGAAATTCCTTATCTCCATGAATTAAATATCGGACACAGCATTGTGGGACGCGCGGTCATGGTCGGCATAATTCAGTCTGTACGGGAAATGCTCGACCTGATGAGCGAATATCCTTCGTGATAGATTCTCAATAACTCTCCTGATTAGAAAGGTATCATATTATGTCGGGTTCATTACTTCACAACGTCCTTGAAAAAGCCATATCGGTTGACGCATCTGATATCCACATCAAAGCGGAATCTCCTGTTGCCTATCGCATCAATGGCGATCTGGTCAACAGCGACTTTGTGCCCGACACAGAAATGCTTGAACGGTTTATCGAACAGGTGGCAACGCCAGCCCAGATAGAGAATTATACCGTAACCGGCGACCTTGATCTATCCCATCTCGAAGAAGATGTAGGGCGTTTTCGCGTGAATGTTCACCGTCAGCGCAACACCCTCAGTATCAATTTCCGGTGGGTAAAAAACCAGATTATGACTTTTGAACAGCTCGGCTTGCCTGCGGTCTTCCAAAAAATATGTGAATTCGGACGAGGAATCGTTATTCTTACCGGAACCACCGGTTCAGGGAAATCTACAACCCTGGCCACCATGCTTGAACATATCAATGCCGAACACCCGCGTCACATTATTACTATTGAAGACCCCATCGAATATGAATTCAAGGACAAAGAATCATTTTTTGAACAACGCGAAGTGGGTATTGATACCATCTCATTTGCCAGTGCGTTGAAACATGCTCTACGGCAAGACCCGGATGTTATCATGGTAGGAGAAATGCGCGACAAGGAGAGTTTTGAGGCAACATTACAAGCCGCCGACACCGGCCATCTGGTAATGACTACTCTCCACGCCTCCAATGCCTCGCAAACTATTAACCGCATCCTTGACTTTTATGATAAAAATGAACAAGACCCGATTCGTGAAGCGCTGGCCAATAATCTTCGTGCTGTTATTTCCCAACGCTTGCTGCCGCGCGCTTTCGGGGAAGGACGCGTTCCCGCTTGCGAAATCATGTTGAATTCCCCGATTATTTCGAAACTCCTTCGAGAAGACCGTCTGGAAAAACTCTCTGCCGCTATCGCCGCCAACCGCCATGATGGCATGATGACTTTCAATCAGTGCCTGCTCGATCTGGTGAACAACGGCGCGATCGCCGAAGAAGATGCCCTGCGTGCTTCCGATAATGCTGAACAACTGAGAATGAATTTCGAAGGAATTGTCCTTTCCGCCGGGGACAATCAGATTATCGGCTGATGGCCAGAAGCTTGAACCACCAATAAACGCAAACGTAGCACCGCACTCCAAAGATTGAAATGTCGCTCCGCGCGGGAATAATACCGGACGCTGTCCGGTGGAGGGACGGGCTCCTGTCCGTCCGAAAAGTAGTGCCAGGTTTGAGAGAGGTTTCTCGCACAAAGGCGCGGAGAACACAAAGGGAGAAATTTTTTGACGGGATAACCGGATGAGGGGAATGGGAGGGAGAAATGAAGAATGAAAAATTTAAAATGAAGAATTAAGAATTAAGAAGGGAGCCGGGGAACCACTAATCTACACTAATCCTGCACTAATTTGTTTCCCTCTCCTCTGCGCCTTCGTGCCTCTGCGGGATAAATAAA
>JAGYNC010000240.1 GCA_018400135.1 Victivallaceae bacterium | reverse complement strand
TGAAGATTTTACACAATTTGATTCTGGTGATTTCGGGTCATCGCGGAAAACAGTGGTAATCCGTGAATTTGATTGGGCGTCGGCTGATCTGCCTAAAACTGGGTATGTTGTTGAGGTTGATGATTTATCTCCGTTGCGAGTTGTCAGCGTAGAGATTTACGGCGGTGACATTAGGCTTAATTGCCGGGCGGTGTAAAATGGTTGAAATTGGAATTGATTTTGACAAAGCGGATTTGAAAAAGTTTGAAGATACTTTAAAACGATTTCAGCGGGAGCGAAATAAAAGCGCGGAACAATCTGTTAAATGGGGAACGATCAGCGTTGTAGGCTCTTTGAGAGCATCGACAAGATTGTCTAAAGAGCGCAGAAAAGTATTATTGCCGAAGAGCAAAAAAGAGAAGGATATGCGGGACAAATTAAAGCGTCGATTATATTACATTGTCAAATATGATCAATCGGGGAGTATTACACAATTGCCGGTTTGGGCGTATAACAAAAAAGATGCTCTAAGGCGCAAGATTGCAAAGATTGAAAACAGGGGCTTGGCTAAATTAAGCTGGGGTTGGGCGTTACGGGATTTATACGGTACTAGAGTAAACATTGGCAAAGTGCATAAGAGCGGCGTGCGTGTATTAGGTCGAGCCATAACGACGCGGAGAATTAAACAGAGCGGTGAACACGGCGTTGAAATCGTTAATCGTCTTGACTACATAAGCAAGTCGTTTAAGACAAAAGGCAAAACAGCGGTTACTACGGCGATGGCAAGAGCCACTAAAGGCATGGTCAAAAAACTGGATAACGATTTGCGGAAGGCTGGTTTTTAAAATGATTGAGCAAGACATAGAGGCTGAAATAATTGCTGATCTGAGCACGCTGTTAAGCGGCGTTGAAATTGTAGGCTTGTGGCAGGCCGAAACGGTGGGCGGAATGCGCAAGGAACCGCCATTGATAAGCGTTGCTGTTAAGCCGATGTATCCACCAGGAGCAGGATTGCCGTTTTTCGATTTACCAGTGGTGATTGAAGTAATTATCCGTCCTGAGTCCGATCCGACGAAAGCTAATTACGCTAACTGGTCAAATGTGGTTAATAATTATGTTAATGGCTTGGTTTTGCCGTCTGCGGCGATTACGGCTTTAGACGGCGATGGTTACAATGTCACTGGCGTTACTATCGGTGCTGGTGATGCTGGATACGACGGCAATGATGATATTTATTTCAGCGTCGCAAATTTTACGGTGCATATAACAAAATGTTAAATAAGGAGACAAAAAAATGAGCAGGGGAAGTCCAACAGATTATTTCTCTTTGGCGGGAGAAGACTTAAAAATAAACTCAAGCGATGAGGGCGCAACAATCAACGTGGCCGAAGCGGTTGATGAAAGAGGCGATTTTGTCGCGAGGGATACATTCGAAGAACTCGCAAATCCAAGTTGCACGTATGCGCTTTGCGATGATTACGCACTTGGGTCTATTTCGCTCGGGAGCAAAATCAGCGATTATATCGTGACAGGATTAAGCGTTAATACAAGTGCTGGTGGCGGGCCTACAGTTGAGGTCAGCGGAGAAGAAGTTCCGGAGGCTTTTGCAGAAGGTTATACTTACACGACACCGGAGTTTACTTTGCTTAAAAATCACGAGGCGCAGGAGTTGTTTAGTGCTTTTTCTTTGTCCGGGGAAGGCTGTTATTTGGAGAGTTGCAGTGCAACGTTATCCTGCACGCTGGGCAGAGCATTGGACGAAAACGCAGAAACATGCGCTGGCGACGTGTCAGCCGGTGCAATTGAGGTTACTGCGACAATTATACAAAGCGCGGAGAATGAACCAACTGTGACGCCTGACAGTGATTGGACAGTGACTAGTCCGTTGACTCTGGCAGAGAGCAATGATGCGTATGAGAGTTATACAATAACATTGAGATCAAGCCTTGCGGCGGTCGAGCCAACATAAAAAATGAATGAGCGAGCCATAGAGCAGATTGAAATGTTGCAGGGTGAAGGTTTCGAACTCTCACCCTGTGACATTGTTGACATAAATCGATTGTGCGAGGATGTTGAACGGTCTTGTGAGGACAGTTTGTGTGCACCATTGGTTGCCTGGGCTGGGCGCGTGCCGTTTTATCAAAGCACTATCCAGAGCGGGTTATGGTTTAAAAATTATGCTTGCGTCTGGTGGGAGGGCGATTCGCTTTTTGCGGCTTTGGCTTGGTCATCTGCGCATTGTCGCGAGGCGGGTTTTTTTGAGCAGTGGGAAGATGAAAAGAAAACGCGCAAAGAGATCGAACGATGGTTGAAAGGTTTGAATTGTACCGAGTCAGAGTTAATATTTGCCATCGGTTATGTCAACAAAAGCGATAATGACGATGATGATGGCGGCGAGGATCAAAATGTTATTGATTGTTGTCCTTATACCAAGATTATACATGAGCTAATAGCGGCTGAGCTTGGCTTGTCGATTGCTGACATTAAAACTCTGACATATCAGGCATGTACTGATATTCTGACACGCTGGGCGCGTAATAAATGCGCTTGTAATGGTGGTGATGCAGACACAATAAAGATCAGACTGCGCAGGACATCAAACATAGCATTGATGCGTAAAATTGCACACATAAGAGGTCGTAGAAATGGCTCGTGACAGCATAAAGTTGAATATCGGCGCAAAAGATAACGCGAGCAGCGTTGTAAATCGCGTTAAGGGATCGACCATTGCGCTTGGCGTTGTGATGGGCAACCTTGCAAGCAAAGCGATTACCGGCGTTATTAACACTATGCGTAAATGGGTAGATGAGGCGTTAGAAGCAGAACGCGCGAATGTGCGTCTTGACGCGGCATTGCGCGGCGTTGGAAAATACACTAAGGAATTATCGAAAGAATTGCTGAATTTGGCGGGGACAATACAGGACGAAATAGGCGGAAGCGATGAAGCATATAAGGACATGATCAGCACTATGTTGACGATGGGGATCGCGACTGACAAAATTAGTGATGCCGTTAAAGCTGTAACGGCTCTAGAGGCGGTTGGATATAAAGGCAACAGAGCAATGCGGGCGGTTGCGCGGGCAGTTGAGGGAGATTATACGGCATTTAATCAGCTTGTCCCGGCCGTTAAACAGGCGACAAGAGAGAGTGAAAAATTAGCGGCTATAAACAAAACTATAGCGGCTGGATATGAACAACAGAAAGCGAACCTAAAGACTGTTGGCGGTGCATGGGATGCGCTGAAAGGTCGGCTTGGCGATATGCGGGAAGCTCTCGGAAATGCCATTTTAGAGGGGCTTGGGTTAGGCAAAAGTTTTGCGGAAGCGCAAGAGAGGGTTGGCGAATTTTTAAAAAGCGCGTCATTTGAAAACATCCTTGCAAGTTTGCGTGAAGGCGCGAAATTTGCAAAGCAGATCGGTAACGCTTTGACGGTCAAAGGTGGAGTTGGAACGGTTGTCGAAGGGCTTGCGAAAATGCTGTTAGGCGCGTTGAAAGATGGTGCTGATTACTTTGTTCAGAAAATTCAGGAAAATTCGATACTCGGCAAAATAGCAGGCGGTATTAGCAAAGGTGGAAGAGCGGCGGCGGGAATGGGCACGCCTGGTTACGTGCCTATGGTGGGAGCTGATTTTACAGGTCAAAAACCAGCGGTAGAAGAAGAACGCGAATCACACCTCAAAAAAGCGAAAAGAAAACTAGAAGAAGAACTTGAAGCGATTGAACGGC
>JAGYNC010000024.1 GCA_018400135.1 Victivallaceae bacterium | reverse complement strand
TCTGATTCGCGTGTTGCGTTTGATCTCCCGACTAACCGTCGAGCTGTAGGATGTAAAAAAAGTGTAGTGCCAGCCGACTACTTAAGTCGTTGACTATCAACATGTCAATTTTTTTAGTGCGAAAGATGGGTTAGGGCTAAACCTGGCGCTACTTGTTATTCAGCGTCTGTTCGATGATGTCAGCAGCAATTTCATGTCTATTGTAAATGTTGATTTTGCTGATAAACTCCAATCCTTTACGTCCGAGTTCTGTCAAATCATTTTCGAGCAGTGCTGCCAGTGTTATATCCAGCTCAGATTGCGAGAATGGTTCAGGCGTTACTTTTCCGGCGCCGGATTGCTCGATGTAGGAGGCGTAACCACAGGCGCCGGAGCACAAAACTGGCAATCCGACGGCCAATGCTTCGATCAGCACAGTACCAGTGCATTCGTTTATTGCGGGATGGAGTAGAAGGTCAGCGGCACTCATCAATTCCGTAACATTGTCACAGCCTCCAAGAAAATTGACTTGTCCGTTGACATTGAGTTGTCGCGCCAACCTGACGAATTTGCGTTGGTTATCCTTGCCGACGATCCACAGCCGGGTTCGGGAGCGAAGTTTTTCCGGCAGAGCAGCCAGGGCGCGAATTGAACGGTCAACCCCCTTAGTGATAAAACCGGAGCCGACTTGTAACAACAGCAATTCGTCTTCGCCGATATCATTTGCTTCCCTGATGTGTTTTCTGATGATGCTTGCGTCGGATGGTCGTTTGCGATCTTTCGGGATGCCAGGTGGCAGCAGATGAAAACGTTGTTCCGGTGTCCCGTAATGTTTAATGTATTCAACTTTTTGTCTTTGGGTAAGAAGTAGAATTTGGGTATCAGCTCCAGGTGCGAACACTGCCCGTTCCAGCGCGTGATAGGTTTTGAATCGTGGGCTACAGGCGCGATAAAGAAAACTTTTCCCTGTGACGGCTCTTTCCGCCAGGCAATTATCGCCGGCAAAATAGACATTCAGTCCGGGGATTCGGTTGAAGCCGATTACTCCGTTCAGTCGGTCAATTTTACACTTTTGCTGCAACTGATTAGAAAACTCAACCGCCTTACCATGATTGGTCAATGCTCGCGTTTTTATCAATCTGATATTAATTCCTTGGGGGATGGTTCCTTCCCAGGAACGAGTATAGACAACTACATCATGGCCGCGTTCAACGCATTCGCTGACAATACGGAGGAAGTCCCCCTGCAATCCGCCATAGGGAAAGTACTTAAAAATGGCAAAACCCAATTTCATGTCTTTGCCTTTTCTTTGCGGAAAAGATCTAAGGCAACCTTATTAACGCGCTGCCAGAATTTCATTTCAGGTTTAGATGATAATATTTGCCAAGTTGGTCTGTTTTCATAAATACGCATAAAACGCAACAGGTCGCGTCGGGTTAGGCCGATATCCATAGCGGAAAACCACAATCCCGCCAAATCTTTGATTATCCAGCGGCGCGGGACTTTGCGACGGAATTGCGCGCGATGCAAGTCGATCAGATGAAGCTTCAAACTTTGCGAATCAGGATTTAACGCATCTCCCGGTAGTTGCATGAGAAAATGACAAATATAGTAGTCACGGTGATTGAGGCCGCCTTTATGCATGCGCCTACTAGCGGCGGCTACCTGGGCGATGAGTAGCTGCTTAAGACGGAACGGCGGTGGTTGTTTTTGCCAGTTTCGGCAGAAATCTTCCAGGCTGATGACATCTCGCAGTTCTTCGGTAATAATGAATGAGGTTTGCCGTGCCGGATTCCAGCCTTTGATGCCGAACGCCGCGGGCGTCATGGTCTCAATTCCAAGCTCCTTCAAACGGTTCAGCGCGATCCACTCATTTTTAGCTCCAAGCACCGGCATTTTGCCTTGCAGCAAGTTTTTCCAAATTTCTTGCCAGCCAACGCCGTGATGAATTTTAACAAAATAGCCCTTACCGTTGTGTTCCCACCGGAAAGTGCGACGATTTTTCACTGCCCGAAAAACTTTTCCATCAAGATTATCGACTTCAGCGAAAGGGTCGCGTCCTTGCCAAAGTTGAGAAAATTCTTCATTCAGAAAGATCATGACATTCTTGGGTTGTATCTTCTTGTTTTAACCTGAAGGCAAAATACTCTTTGTGTCCCATTTTGCCTTGTTCAATGATTTCCAGTTTTTCCTTGAATTTATCAGGCAAGCCACGATTAAAATCTTTTCTCTTTGATACAAAAATTGTACCCTGAGGCATATCGAAGATAGTATCAATTTTACGGTGGATAATGAACATCGGAGAGATTTTCTGGAATTCCTTGCCGGCATGCTCGGGGACCAGGTGCATTATAAAATCGATGATTTTTTGCTGTAGAACACTATCATCTGGTTTGCTGGAAGCTGATGGTTTGTTTTCTCTGGGCGGAATGATAAACTCCGGTATTCTCCACCGTGGTGTGTCGAGATTGACCTGATACTTAAGTTCATCTCCATCGGGGCCGAGATCAAAATAGCAGATTCTATTATTGTTACGAATTTTTTCAACTCGCAATACGAAATCTCTGGAACTTTCCACGTATTGTTCAATTGGTTCGATAGTCATCAAGCGCAATACGGCTACTGTCAGAGTCAGTACCAACAGTAAAATGAACTTATCGTGTTCCTGCCTGACAAGCTTAGGCATCATCCAGACCAGTGCGGCTAAGGACGCAAAAAGTAACGCCGGGATAAAAGTGGGCAAGGCGATATCCACATCAATTACTTTCAGAACAATACTACCAATAATAATAAACGCCAGTGCGGCAAAAGGCGCTAACTTACACGCGGGAATAAGCAAATATTTTTGGAGTTTGGCGAAAATTTTTAAATTGTCAAAATTCAGAAACAGCCAGGCCGCGAGAAGTCCCATAGCCGGCACTGTGGCAACAATATAACGAAGGTGTTTAGTTCCAGGTATACTCATGCCAAGTAACACAATAAAAAGCCATGCAGTGATTGAGCGCATGAAATGCAGGCGATGGCCGGCAACATCGTCAGTTTTTGGTGACATAAGCAATTTTTTGGCATAAAAACCAACTACCACCAACGCCATTGGGTAGGTTACCGCATACGAGCCAACGGCATTGGTGAAAAAATACCATGGTGGTTTACCGCGTCCCATGCGACTGAATATTTGATCACGCAGAAAGTATTCAACCAGCTCTTCGCCTCCGGTGTAGGCACACAGTCCAAGGAGCGTAATCATACATCCTAAAATCAAGCTGCCGGCCACCACTGCAGTCATTAACGCCATAAGCCAGCGCAGGTTTATCAGGTAGTAGATGAATATTACTGCGGAGGGGATAACGATGCCGATCGGGCCGCGAATCGCGAAACCTGCAATCAGGCAGAGCGGAAGTAACAATAGTCGTTTCCAGCCATTATCCCGGTCGGCGGTATAGCAAAGATAAAACCCCGCAACGGTTGCTAACGCGACGAACATATCCAGTGACGGCGCTCTGGCAATTGACACGAATTCATAGGACATCAAACATAACACCACCGCATAGGCTCCCAGCCACTTTGATACGCGAGCGCCGATCAGGTAGGTCATAACCAAGGTCAATGCTGCCGCTACTGCGGTTGGAATGGTAATTGTCAGCATATTGACAAAATTACCGCCAAGTGAGCTAAGATACATCAAGAAAATAAATGTTGAAGGGTAATCAGTATAAGGTTTACCGTTTAAAGTTGGGAAGAGCTGCAAGCCGTATTCCTTCATTTCCATCACGAACAGGGCAAAGCGACAATTGATGCGGATAAACTCTTGACCATACAAGCCTGCCAGAAAAAGAATCATTGTAGAAATAAAAATTAGTGCGGCAGCTTTTTTATTATTCATCCTGTCTCCTGTAAAAGAAATTACGGCGATACACTTGTGTTAACGGATTTGAGAAATGTGAATATACCCTTTTAACCGGTGTTTTCAATAATGATTTAACAATGCACGAACAGTGTTTTGCGCGATGCAAGAGCTCACTCTTTTTCTACTCGGCGTCGCTATCGATTTCCGATTCTCAGTCACGGTACCGCAAGCATCCTTGCTTGCGTTGTTTCTTCTCAAGCTGGAAGCTTGAGGTACTTTTTCCCCCCCCGACGTAATGGCTCACTCTCTCCTTTGGTTCGGGGCTCGACCCCATCCAAAGAGTGAGGGGTTACTACGCGGTTGCTATTTTCTGTTTTTAATGTATTATCCTAGAGCATGCGGCTAATCCTATAAACTATGGTCAAAGCGAATTATAACAAGAAATTGGCACAAAATGCCGGGTCTAATATGGAATTTCGTCCCTGTATTGATCTACACAACGGAAAAGTGAAGCAGATAGTTGGTGCAACGCTTTGCGATGATACTGCAGTGGAGACCAACTTCGAGTCAACTCATGATGCCGCCTACTATGCCAGAATGTATCGTCGCGATGGTTTATCCGGTGGACATGTCATCAAGCTTGGTAATGGCAACGAAGATGCGGCACGGCGTGCGTTGGCGGCATGGCCTGGAGGACTTCAGCTTGGGGGAGGAGTCAATGCCGACAATGCTGCTGCCTGGCTTGATGCCGGTGCTTCACAGGTTATTGTTACTTCCTACGTGTTTATCGATGGTGTGTTGAAGATGGAACGGCTTGAGGAATTGCGTCACCTCATTGGCTGTAATCATCTGGTATTGGATTTGAGTTGCCGCTATGATCGGGGCCATTACTACATTGTTACTGACCGCTGGCAGAAGTTTACCTCTCACCGCATTGATGCCGAAACACTGATGTGTCTCGGCGATTATTGTTGCGAATTTTTAGTGCATGCGGTTGATGTGGAAGGCAAGCAGGCGGGAATCGACACAGAACTGATTTCTTTGCTTGCAATCCATTCTCCTGTTCCGTGTATCTATGCCGGGGGGATTCATACGCTGGATGATATTCGTGTTATTGAGGAGATGGGTCGTGGAAAGATGCATTTTACCGCAGGCTCGGCGTTGGACATTTTTGGCGGGGATCTCAGCTATATCACGCTGGCCGAACTTTATTCCTCTCAAGGCAGTTAATTAGAACCTTTTCGAAAAGGTTTGAGGGAAAGGTTAAATTAGATGAAAATCATAGTTACAAAATCATTACTTCGAGGACATATCAGTGTTCCGGGCTCCAAATCCCACACTATTCGCGCTATCGCTGCGGCATTGATGGCGGATGGAGTTTCAATTATTCGCGCACCCTTGGAGTCGGCAGATACCAATTCCGCGCTGCAGGCGGCTAAGTTGCTTGGCGCGCGGGTAGAACAATCCGCTGATTGCTGGAGCGTCTCAGGAACAGGAGGAAAATTAACTATTCCCGCTCAGCCCATTGATATGGGCAATTCCGGTACTGGACTGAAAATTTTCGCGGCCCTGGCGGCTACAGCACCGGGAACCGTTAGATTTTGCGGCGATCGTTCATTGTCGTCCCGTCCCGTTGGCAGTTTGCTTGACGCGCTGCAACTGCTGAGAGTAAAAACCAGTTCCGATTCAGGCTGTTGTCCGCTTTCGGTTACCGGCCCATTGCGCGGTGGACAAACTCGGGTTGACGGATACAGCTCGCAATTCCTGACTGCTTTACTGTTCGCTTGCCCCTATGCCCAACATGATACGGCAATAGAAGTCCATAACCTGAACGAAAAACCCTATGTTCGTATTACGCTTAGCTGGCTCGAACGGCTTGGTGTTAATCTCTCCTACGATTCGGAATTATCCCGGTTTAATATTGTGGGTGGTCAGTGCTTTAAACCGTTCGACGCCGTCATCCCGGCCGACTTTTCAACTGCGGCCTTTCCGCTAGGCGCCGCAGCGTTAGCCGGTAACGAAGTTGCCATGGGTAATCTTGATTTTGACGACCTTCAAGGCGATAAAGTGGTTTTTGATTATCTGGAACAAATGGGCGCAAAAATTACTCGAAATGACACATGTACCACAGTATCTGCCGCCGCGTTGCACGGCATTGATATCGATCTGAATGCCACCCCGGATGCCCTGCCATTGCTCTCGGCAGTAGCCACCTTTGCCGAAGGAACAACCCGGCTGTTGAACGTGCCCCAAGCGCGCATCAAGGAAACCGATCGGATCGCCTGCATGACCTCGGAATTAAAAAAAATGGGCGTTCAAGTTGAAGAATTGCCTGACGGTATGATTATTCACGGCGGCAAAATCCGCGGCGCGGCGGTGAACGGATACGGCGATCATCGTATCGTCATGGCCCTGGCGGTGGCCGGGCTGGCTGCGGATGGCGAAACCATTATTCATGGCGCTGAAGCTGCCGACGTTACCTACCCGGGATTCATCAACGATTTTATGGCGCTGGGCGCGCAAATTAAACGCGCTTAAACCGTTTTGACAAGATATCAGGATTGGGCAGGATGGGGGATGGAAAACAGAATTAAGAATGTGGGAGTAAACTGGAGTCTGTCAAAAGTTTATAAAAGTATGAAAGTATGGGGTGATTTATGAAAACAGTAGCGATTCTCGGGGCGAGCGAGAAAGAAGGGCGTTATTCCCGCACGGCTCAGGAAATTCTTATGGAAAAAGGATATAATGTTGTTCCAATTAGCCTTAAAGGCGGCAATATCCTTGGTCTTGAAAGTTACAAATCAATTGCGGAATATCCCGCAAAAATCGACACCCTGACAATTTATGTAAGCCCCAAAAATATGGAACAAGACGTTGAGGCAATTATTCGTTCCGACATACGACGTGTTATTTTTAATCCCGGCACCGAATCCAATGAGATTGAACAAAGATTCCGCGAAAGCGGTAAAGAGGTGGTTAAAGCCTGTACCATTGTGATGCTTAAGACGGATCAATTCGAGCGATAATAAAACTCAATCCAGAGTGGAAGTGTGGTGGGTGAGCCACCAATTTCACGAATAAAACAGACGGGAATAGCGTATAAATTTCTTTGTGTGAGGCAAATTTTTATTTTGGATTTGGGCCGGGGGAAATACCCGCCGGAATATTTTAAATATTGGGAATCATAATATGTTCGAAAGTCGTGTAAGTCTGGAAATCGACCTGAACAAAGTCAGAAATAATTTTCTTAAAATTCGGGAAGCTGTCTCTCCGTGTTCGGTCACTGCCATTCTCAAAGCCAATGCCTATGGTCTCGGAACTGCCGGGGTGGCATCAGCCTTATTCCGGGTCGGCGCGTGTAGTTTTGGCGTCGCTGAAATCAACGAAGCGCTGGAACTGAAACAGCTTGGTGCCAGAGTGCGTATCCTCGGTAATTTGTTGCCGAATGAGATTGCGCCAGCAGTGGCAAACAACGTCATTTGCCCAATCAACGACTATCAGACCGCCGCGATGATAAGTCGGGAAGCCGTGGCGCGGCAACGCACCGCTGAATGTCAGTTTCTCATTGATACCGGCATGGGAAGACTCGGATTGCCGGTGGCAGTGGCCTTAAATGAAATAAGCCGTATTATAAAATTGCCGAACCTCTCTTTTTCTGGTATCTACTCGCACTTTCCGGTGGCTTATCAAGGGGAGGACAACTACACCTCGCTTCAGATGCAAAAATTTAAAGAACTTTTGCAGCGATTGGCAGCTCGGAATATCAAGTTCAAGGAAATTCATATGGCCAACAGTGATGCGGTCAACAACTTTCCGGAAAGCTGCGGTTCGCCATTCAACGGGGTGCGGATTGGCCTCAATCTTTACGGTTTTTTTGACAATGATGTACGACGTTCACTTGATTTGGAACCGGTACTGGAATTAAAAACTCGCCTCGCCGCCGTGCGCCGACTGCCTGCCGGTTCTTGTATCGGCTACGGACGCACTCATCGGTTGCTCAAGGATACACTGGTAGGAACCGTGGCTGCGGGCTACGCCGATGGCTTGCCGTTAGCCCTCTCAAATCGGGGATATCTGCTGATCGGCGGTCAACTCTGCCCCATACTTGGACGCGTGTCAATGGACTACACTACAGTGTCGATCGACAACGTGCCTAACGCGCGTTGCGGCGATGAGGTGGTCTGTATTGGTCAACAAAACGACAATGCTATTCCATTGGAACACTGGTCGCAACTGAAAGGTACTCATGCTTACGATTTGCTTTGCTCTATTGGTTCCCGTGTCAAACGGGTTTATCTTAATTTATAAAAAATTTCTGGTTCCTTGTAATCGCTCACTCTTTGGTTCGGGGTCAATACTACACAGCCTAGTGTTCTGTAAAGCTAAAAATATCGGGTTGGACAAGTTAAATTATGGTTTGGATTTTTTTGTTCAGGCCGATGAACATATTTCAGCTCTTCCAGCTGTTTAATAAGATTCTCTTCTATTTGATATTCTTTAGTCATTTAAGTCTTCTTTCAATGAACAATTACTATCATCGCTTGTCTAACCCCAGTGATTGGGTGTGAGAAACATGAATTGAGAGATAAAACTTTAAAGGACAGCATTCAGCAGGGAGACTAAAGCTCATGAAA
Source organism: Victivallaceae bacterium (assembly GCA_018400135.1). Lineage (GTDB taxonomy): Bacteria > Verrucomicrobiota > Lentisphaeria > Victivallales > Victivallaceae > M55B135. The sequence continues at coordinate 11,265 of JAGYNC010000024.1, read as the reverse complement.
CAACAGGAAATCCAGGAATTACAAGAAAAAATCCGTGCGGCAGCGGCGTTCCTCGAACCGCTGAAAACTGAAATCGGACGAACTATCGTCGGGCAGGAACATTTAATTCGGCACCTGCTTCTGGCTCTAATCGCCGATGGACACGTGTTGCTGGAAGGAGTTCCCGGGCTGGCCAAGACGCTGGCAGTAAAAACGCTGGCTGCCGCCTTACAAGGCAGTTTTTCACGCATCCAGTTCACCCCGGACTTGTTGCCGGCTGATGTCATCGGCACCAGAATTTACAACGCGGATGAACACAATTTCAGCACTAAACTCGGCCCTGTATTCGCTAATATTGTATTAGCAGATGAGATCAACCGGGCTCCTGCCAAAGTTCAGAGCGCGCTACTTGAAAGTATGCAGGAAAAACAAATTACTATTGCCGGCGAAAAATTCATTTTACCGAAACCGTTTCTGGTTATGGCCACCCAGAATCCAATTGAGCAGGAGGGTACTTACCCGCTTCCCGAAGCACAAGTTGACCGTTTTATGTTTAAACTGCGAGTCGATTATCCATCGCGTGATGAAGAACGCGTAATCTTGGAACGTATGGCTCATCCGGAATGTGCCATTGAAACCATCGGCATTGCCCGACTCGACGACATCGAAGAAGCACGCCGTTGGGTGGACAAAATTTACATTGACGAAAAAATCGTTGAATATATCCTCGACCTGACAATAGCCACGCGTCCGAAACGTCATTCACAGCTTTCAGAACGTCAGGAAGCGGCAAAACTGGATCAATTGAAAGCTTTTATTGAATTCGGTGCTTCGCCGCGTGCTGCTATTTGTCTGGTGCTGGCAGCTAAAGCAAGCGCGTTTATTTCGGGGCGCGCCTACGTTGTGCCTCAGGATGTCAAAAACGTTGCCGCCGATGTCTTGAGACACCGGCTAATGTTGACCTATGAAGCAGAGGCGGAAAACCTTGATTCGGATGCCATTATCAGCATGATTCTTGATGAATTGCGAACCCCGTAATTATTCCCGATTTTTTAGCACAAAAAATCAAGTTGGTCTAATTCGCAACCAAATCCAAAGTGTTTTAAAGAAAAGATGCAAATATGTTAACATCTGAGTTGCTGGCGCAAGTTAGAAAAATTGAAATTCGCACCCGTCGTGTTGTGGATGAAATTATCGGCGGGGCATACCACAGTGTCTTCAAGGGACGCGGAATTGAATTCGAAGAAGTCCGTGAATACGCGGTTGAAGATGATGTGCGCGACATAGACTGGAATGTTACCGCCCGTATGGGAACACCTTTCATAAAAAAATACGTTGAAGAGCGAGAATTAAACGTCATGTTGCTGGTCGATGTTTCTGCCTCTCAGCAATTCGGCAGCAAACAAAAAGAAAAGAGTCGCTACGCGTTTGAAACAGCCGCGCTGTTGGCCTTCAGTGCCATTCGCAACCATGACAAGGTGGGATTAAGCATGTTCAGCGATCGAACAGAACTGCATTTACCTCCGCGTTCAGGTCGCAAACACGGCTTGCGTCTACTCCGCGAATTAATGGCTTTCACACCAACGGGCAAACAAACTAATATTGATGCTGTGCTAAAAGAAACTATTCAAGCCCTGAATAAACGCAGCGTTATTTTTCTCATCAGCGACCTCATTGATAATCATAATTATGAAACATCACTGAAAATCATAAACCGACGTCATGATGTGGTCGTCGTCCGCGTCCTTGATCCGCATGAATTGAGCTGGCCGGTTGGCGCCAATGTTTTGGTCGAAGATGCAGAAAAAGGCACTCAGGTCATGTTCAGTGGAAAGAGTCGTAAACATTTGGCCGGCTTTGCCTCTGCCGCAACCAAAATTCACCAGCAGGCCGTAAGTCGATGCAGTCGTGCCAAAGTGGACATGATCGACATCCGGTGCGGCGACGATCTGGTCAAGCCGCTAATTTCCTTTTTTCAATCAAGACGAAAACGGCATTAATCGGCAAAAGGAAGTCTAACCCATGAATCGACTTACGTTAAAAAAAATATTCACAATCAGCCTTATACTTATCGCGGCAGCAGTTGTTTTACTGAGCTCAGCTGCGGCAATGATTTACTGGCACAATGTTAAAAAAAATACTCCCGTTGAACAACTTGAAACCAAACTCTCGCCATCACCGGCACAGTTAGGACAAACCGTCCAGTTTGGTGTAACGCTAAAATCTCCCTGGCATCAAAGACCGCAGAAAGCCACAGTGATTCATGATGTCGGCATTCAAGTTATTGATAAGCCGTCTATTTCGCTGCAAAAAATCGGTTTCGGTTACATTATCTGGAAAATTTCTGCTGATTTTAAGCCTTACCGAACCGGCTTTTTACAGTTGGGAAAAATGATTGTCAAATTCAACCAACATCAGTCACTCCCTTCATTGCCGGACATGCATTTCGACATCCCCGGACTAGAAGTTGAACCCCTGCCGCTGGACAAAGCCGAAAATCCGTTGCTAGCGCCGCCAATGACCGAATCTCCCGGAATTTTACATAACATTAATCGTCTTTATCTCGTTGTCGGACTAATTTTACTATTGCTCTTACTGTTTGCCATTTACCTGATAATCGGGCACAAACGCAATGCTGATCAGATTGTTGTTACCCCATGGGGGACTGCTTTGCTTGAGCTGACAGAGTTAAGAGAAGAGTTATCTAACAACAAGATCAGTTTGGAACTCTGCCTTTTCAAACTTACCGATATAGTCAGGGAATATATTGAAAAACGCTTTCTGATTCATGCTCCGCAACAAACCACTTACGAATTTCTGGCTGAACTTAATCTCCCCGGCAGCCCTCTTCCGGAACAACATCGTCCATTCCTTCAGGAGTTTATGACGGCAGCAGATCTGATCAAATTTGCCAAACTGCCGCCGGATGAACAAGTCGTGATCACCGCGCTTGACAAAGCCGAAAAATTGGTGAGCGAGACCCGCCCGGATTTACAAACGGACGCGGTTTCAGGAGGAGTCAAATGACATTTGCCTATCCCTGGATATTGACAGCGTATATACCGTTAGCAATAATTGCCTGGTACACGTTGAGGAAGAAACCTCTTCCGTCAGTGCTAGTCTCTTCAACAAAAGCATTCCAGCAACAACGCGATGCAGGCCGGAAGCGTGCTCCAGCTAATCTACCCATCCTGTTGTACCTGGCGGCCGCCATAATCATGGTCACGGCATTGGCACGACCTCGACAGGGAGAGGAACAGGTCATCATTCGCGCTGAAGGAATTGACATTATTCTTGCTCTTGATCTTTCTGGCAGCATGCAGGTAATTGACGTGCCTCGTAGCATAACCAACAATAACCAGCTGAAAAATGCAATTACTTCTGGAGAATTACAGAATCGTTTGGAAGCCGCAAAGAAAGAAATCCGGAAATTTGTCGAGAAACGTCCGAATGATCGTATCGGGTTGATCGGTTTTGCCGGCTCCCCCTATAATATATGTCCACCAACTCTGGATCATGCCTGGTTGCTAAAGCATTTGGATCGCCTGAAACCGGGAATACTCAACGATGGCACCGGCATCGCTGCTCCCATAGCCTCCGCGGTGCGTCGCCTTGAAAAGTCTGACGCCAAACGTCGCGTTCTGGTGTTATTTACCGACGGCAGCAACAACATAAACGCCCGCATTACCCCCAGACAGGCCGCACAATTGGCAAAATCCTGCAAAGTTGCCATCTACACTGTCGGCATTGGTAGTAACAATGCCTTTATCATCGACAACTCTTTTGGGATGAGTAGAATTATACCAGTACGTGAAGAATTTGACGAACCGTTATTGCAGGAAATCGCTGACATAACCGCCGGCAAGTATTATCAGGCATTTGACCCTGAAGGCCTGGCAGAAGTAATGAACGAAATCAATAAACTCGAAAAAACCTCCATCGAACAGCCAAAATATATTGAATATCGCGAAATTGCGCCGCTACTCGCGGCAATCGCACTGATACTGTTACTACTTGGCTTCTTTATCGAAAATACTTTCTCCCTTTCCATCCCATAATCCTTAAAAAACAGAGGCCTCACCAGAATTTGTGAGTAAATTGGCTCTTTAATAAGTTGAATTATAATGATTTAACGTGGTTTTCAGGCCTGTTGCTCCGCGCGATAGTTTTTTTGTGCAAAAAAAACGGGCCGCCAGAATGGCGTATATATAATTTTGTTTAGCAATTTTGGGGCAAAAATATCTTGACAAAAAATATTAATAAAAAAATATCAATTTCCTTTTGCATTTCTCTAAATGACCCTTTACTGTTAGGGCGGTTTTGTCACCTGACAAGTCCTGATCAAATGTTTTAATCACTCTAATTTTACATTTCTTCGGGTTTGACTCTCGGGCGAAGCCCATCTGGAAAAGTTTATAAAAATTATACCAATCGTGTAAATCTCAACTTGCGGGAGGATAGCGATGACCGAACAGAGTAAATGCAGTAACAGCACTTGCTGTTGCGGCGGGGAGTTGTCAGAACAGGAGATGTTCCGGCGACTGGATAAGGTGTTGGATGAGTATCACGGCAAACCGGGCGGGCTGATTCCGGTATTGCAGATGGCGCAGGGAATTTTCAGCTATCTGCCGGAAAAAGTATTAAAACACATTGCCGGCAAAATGGAAAAATCCTATAGTGAAGTTGCCGGTGTTGTCAGTTTCTACTCATTCTTTTCGACTCACCCCAGAGGAAAATATCTGATCAGAGTTTGTCTTGGTACTGCGTGTTATGTTCGCGGCGGCAAAGAAATTCTCGATGCCTTAAAAAAAGAATTAAATATCGACGTTGGTGAAACTACCCCGGATAGGTTATTTTCCCTGGAAATCGGGCGTTGCTTCGGTTCCTGCGGATTGGCTCCGGTTATTTTGATTAACGACGATGTGCATCGTCGGGTAAAGCCATCGAAAATCGGTGAAATTCTGACTCGTTATCGAGTAGGGGAGGAAAAACAATGAACAGAAAAATAAAAGACATTGCTGAACTTGACAACATTAGGTGCGAATTTTCATCAAGAATAGCATTACGTAAAGCTACAGCGATTCATCCGCAAAAAATTGTAGATATCATGCTTTGCATGGGCACCAGCTGTATTTCATCCGGAGCAATTGAGGTAAGAGACGCGCTAAAGAAAGCGATTGCCGCGAACAACCTCGGCGAAAAAGTTACCATTACCGAAAAATGCTGTTCTCAACATGATCAGGAAGTATGCCTTGAGAGAGATAAGGTTGAGGTGGTGGAAACCGGCTGCAATGGTTACTGTGCCGGTGGCCCAACCATGTTAATCAGGCCAGGAGGATATTTTTACATCCAAGTTACCCCGGAAGACGCGCAAGACATCGTTACTGAACACATAATGAAAGGTCGGCCGATAGAACGATTAATGTATCGTGATGAGAATGGCAATCCGATTCCGCTTTACAAGGATATTCCCTTTTTTGCGAAACAGAAAATTAAGGTTTTTAAGAACTCCACCCTCATTGCTGCTGAAAGTCTTGAGGAATATATTGCTGCCGATGGTTATCAGGCTCTGGCCAAAGCGTTGACAACGATGACACCCGAAGAGATTGTTGAGGAAGTTAAGGCTTCCGGACTGCGTGGCCGCGGTGGTGCGGGATTTCCCACTGGACTCAAGTGGCAATTTGCTCTGGCATCTGAAAGCGACCAAAAATATATTGTCTGCAACGCCGATGAAGGTGATCCGGGTGCGTTCATGGATCGTGCAGTGCTGGAAAGTGATCCGCATTCCGTACTCGAAGGGATGATGATCGGTGCCCGTGCTATCGGCGCCTCCCAAGGCTATATCTACTGCCGAGCCGAATATCCGTTAGCGATTGAACGTCTTCAGAACGCGATCAATCAGTGCCGGACAGCCGGTCTGCTGGGTAAGAATATCCTGGGAGCGGGATTTGATTTTGACATCATTATATCCAGAGGTTCAGGAGCATTTGTCTGCGGCGAAGAAACGGCTTTGCTACATTCCATCGAGGGTAAACGCGGAGAACCGCGGCCTCGTCCGCCATTTCCGGCCCAACAGGGCTTGTGGGGGAAACCAACGGTATTGAACAATGTTGAAACATTGGCTAATATTCGTTGCATAATTCTCTTCGGTGCAACGGAATACCGCAAGGACGGCACGACCAAGTCGGCTGGCACCAAAATTTTTGCACTTTCTGGAAACGTCAACAATACCGGTTTGATTGAAGTTCCAATCGGCACCTCTCTGGGTGAAATTATTTACGACATCGGTGGCGGAGTCCCCGGCGGTCGCGAGTATAAAGCCGCGCAAATCGGCGGCCCTTCAGGTGGTTGTATTCCCAAAGAACATCTAAATGTACCGGTTGATTACGAATCGTTGTCCAAACTGGGAGCAATCATGGGTTCCGGCGGTCTGGTGGTGATGGATGATAACACCTGCATGGTGGACATGGCCAGATTTTTTCTGGAGTTCACCCAGGAAGAAGCTTGTGGTAAGTGCGTGCCAGGTCGCGTCGGCACCAAACGACTGTTGGAAATTCTTGAGCGTATCTGCGCCGGAAAAGGCGAGGAAGGCGATATTGAAAAGCTGATTGAATTGGGTAACCTGATCAAAAAAACCGCCTTGTGTGGCCTTTGTAAAACTGCACCCAATCCGGTGTTGGCCACTATCCGTTACTTCAGAGAGGAATATGAAACGCATATTCGCGAACAGAGATGTACCCCCGGAGTTTGTGCCGGCCTGGTGCGCGCGCCGTGTCAAAGTGGTTGTCCCGCCGGAGTTGATGTGCCCGGTTTTGTTTCTCTGGTTGCTGAAAAGCGTTATGCGGAAGCGCTCCTGCTACACCGCGAACGCAATCCGTTTGCTGCGGCCTGCGCCAGAGTTTGTTATCATACCTGTGAAAGCCGTTGTCGGCGTGCCTCTCTGGACAGCCCGGTGGCCATTCGCGGTGTTAAACGTTTTATGGTTGATCAGGAAATTACTATTCAAACTCCGGAGGCGATTGATAATCCCGTCAATGCGGCAAAAAAAATTGCCATCGTCGGCGCCGGCCCGAGCGGGCTTTCATGCGCCTATTTTCTGGCAAGACTGGGCTACAAACCAAAAGTATTTGAAGCCGAATTGCGGCCCGGAGGCATGTTGGTACAGGCAATTCCAGCCTACCGCCTTCCTCGAGAAACACTGGCTCGAGAAGTGCGGATGATTGAAAATCTGGGGGTTGAAATCCGTACCGGCGAAAAACTCGGCAGAGACTTTACCCTTGAAAAACTCAAAGCCGAGGGATATGATGCGGTATATATCGCAACCGGCGCGCCGTTAAGTCTTAAACTTGGTTTGCCGGGCGAAGATGCGGATGGAGTTGGACAGGCGCTTGATTTCCTCCGGCAATACAATGTCAGAGGTTCCGTGCCGGTCGGCAAACAGGTGGTGGTTATCGGTGGCGGTAATGCTGCGGTGGATGCCGCCAGAACCGCGTTGCGACTTGGAGCAGAAGAAGCTACTCTGGTCTATCGTCGTACTCGCGAACAAATGCCAGCTTACGAGGAAGAGATTGAAGAGGCAGAACACGAGGGAGTCAAGCTGATGTTGCTTACTGCTCCACTCGAAATAACTGCGGCCAACGGCAAAGTTACCGGACTCAAGTGTCGCACAATGAAACTTGGAGAATTTGACCGTTCCGGTCGTCGTCGCCCCGACGAGTCCGATGAAGCGTCTTTTGTTATCAAAACAGATCAAATTATTGCGGCCATCAGTCAGGCATCGGATGCCGGAAGCTACGCCGAGGATACCGGATTACTGTTAAATGAACGTGGTTACATCAAAGCCAGTCCTCTGACAGGCCAGACTGCGGTTGATTGGATTTTCGCCGGCGGCGATGTTGTTTCCGGGCCGTGGTCAGTGGTCGAAGCCATTGCCTCCGGAGAAAAGGCGGCAGTTGGCATCGATACATTTCTGTCCGGTGAGTCACATGCATTCTGGCGCGAAGATAAGGAACCTGATACGGATTTCGATCCAGATGCCGATCCGGTGCCGTATCCCCGGGACAAGCAACCGCTAATTCCGGTAGATAAACGCCGCCACAACTTCGATGAAGTAGAAAAATCCTGGAGTGAAGCGATGGCACTCCGGCAGGCCAAACGCTGTCTGCGTTGTGATTACGGAAAAAAACCCGCTTCTCATTCCTGAGATGCCTTTAGCAAAACTGCTTTATAATCAAGAGCACGGAGGAAATAACAGATGCTTAAACTGACAATAAACAATAATGAAGTTGAAGTTGCTCCCGGTAGCATGATTCTGGAAGCCGCCGAGAAAATCGGGATAAAAATTCCGACCTTGTGTTATTTGAAAGGTTTTCCGCCGGCTGGCGCGTGCCGGGTTTGCCTGGTGGAAGTCGAGGGAATACCTGATCCGGTAGCGTCATGTTCGACTCCGGTAACCAATGGCATGACGGTGCGAACCAACACTAAAATGGTGCGCGATGCCCGTCGGACAGTAGTTGAACTGTTACTTTCCGAACACGAAGGAGAGTGTCAAACCTGTGAACGCGGCGACGACTGCGAACTCCGCCAATTAGCCCTTGATCTCGGAGTCAAGGACAATGAAAGATACGCGGGCGAGAAAGCCGCCAAGCACTCCGACGTCAGCACTCCGGCCCTGGTACGGGATTCGGCAAAGTGTATCTCTTGTCGACGGTGCGTGACTGTTTGCGGCGAAATTCAGGGAGTAGGGTCGATTTCGCCCCAGGGGCGCGGTTTTAAATCGATTATCGGCCCGGCTTTTTGTAGTCCGTTGAGTGAAGTTACCTGCGTTCAGTGTGGACAATGCGCCGCCATCTGTCCGGTTGGCGCAATTACGGAATGCGACCAGATCGATGAAGTTTGGGCGGCATTGGAAGACCCGAAGAAAACCGTGGTGGTACAGACTGCTCCGGCAATTCGCGCCGCCCTCGGTGAATGTTTTGAAATGCCCCCGGGAACTCTGGTAACCGGAAAAATGACTACGGCACTGCGGATGTTGGGATTCGACGCGGTATTTGATACCAATTTCACTGCCGACCTGACAATTATTGAAGAAGGAAATGAATTGCTGACGCGCCTGAAAAAAGCGTTGGTGGATAAGGATGAAAACGTGGCATTGCCGATGTTTACCAGTTGTTCGCCGGGATGGATCAACTACGCAGAATCGTTTTACCCACAAATCCTCGACCACATCTCTTCATGCAAATCTCCACAACAGATGTTCGGAGCCGTGGCAAAAACCTACTACGCTGATAAAATTGACAAAAAACCGGAAGATGTATTTGTCGTTTCCATCATGCCATGTACTGCCAAGAAATTCGAGGCCGCACGTCCGGAAATGCAGAGTAGCGGGGGCCCGGATGTGGATGTGGTTTTGACCACACGTGAGCTTGGCAGAATGATCAAACAGGCGGGACTCGATTTTGAATCATTACCGGATGGAGAGATGGACTCACCGCTGGGACTCTCTTCCGGTGCGGCAGATATTTTCGGCAATACCGGCGGCGTCATGGAAGCAGCATTGCGTACCGTCTATGAATTGGTAACCGGCAAGCCTTTCCCTTTCCCGCAACTCCATGTTACTCCCGTCGCTGGTTTGCAGGGAGTTAAGGAAGCTTCAGTGGTAGTTGAAGAAACAGTGCCAGAATGGAGCTTTCTGAAAGGGGTTGAGGTGAAAGTTGCAGTTGCTCACGGATTGGCAAATGCCAGGAAAATTATCGAGAAGGTTCGCTCCGGCGAGGCAACTTATCACTTTATCGAAATAATGTGCTGCCCGGGCGGTTGTATCGGCGGCGGCGGACAACCCCGCTTTACCGATGATAGCGTGAGACAAGCTCGTATTGCCGCCCTCTACAAGGAAGACGAGGGAAAGCAATTGCGTAAATCCCATGAAAATCCTGATATCATTAAAATTTATAAGGAATTTCTTGAAAAACCGTTGGGCCACAAATCCCACGAATTATTGCATACCCACTATCAGGAACGGGAACGCGTCTGAAAATTTGTTAAGATGGACCATTTCACTAGTTCTGCCTTTGGCGCGCAATAACGTGAATTCACACAAAATATAACAAAGAATCAAAAAGGTCTTCGTTCTGATTTAGCCTGAACTTTGTGCTTGGGAAAGGACTACGGAGCCGAGTCCGAAAACTCGTCTCGGAGTCGTTTATACAGACCTCGGAGGAGTTCCGAAGACTTTCTTGAAGATTTTGGAAAAATAGAACTGGCTGGAAAACCCCAGATGTTCGGCGGTCTCCTTGACGGTCAAGCCGTCTTCATGGAGCATGCGGTACCCGGCACGGGCCAGTTCCCGATGCACATAGCCGGTCGGCGAAAGTCCCAATTCTTTTTTAAAGACAAGATTGATATGTTGAGGCGTGAGATGAAATTTATCCGCAAGCTCGGCGCGACTAGGAAAAGTAGTAAGATTGTCGTCAAGAAATTTGAGCATTTTATTCAGGCGAAGACTCTTTTTTCCGCCAGTTCCCGACAACCATTGCGCCGACAGTCGCAACCAGATTTCTCGAACAATGGTATTGCGGATCACTTCTTTTAAACGTCCGGATTCCGTGCCGACATTTGCAGCCCGCCGAAACAAGTCGTGCAATTCACTGTCGGTGGCCATGGTCAACCTGGCCGGAAAAGGTTCGGGGAAATAATCGCCTGCGGCATAAATACCCCGGGGCATCAGTTCGCAATGGATGCAACTGAAAAATCCCTTGTCTGTGATCAGTCGATAGGAATGGAATTCCTGCGGCAAAATTACCAGTATTGCGCCCGGAGGATGAAGTGCCCTTTGACCGGTGTCATGATTGATAAACTCAAAATCGCCGCGAATCGACAATATCAGTTCAAAATCCGGAATGCGACGCCTATTCCAGCAAAATCCGGTTTTACCCTTCTCCAGCGCCTTGTAATTGGTAATTTTTACGACTGGCGAAACATCTTCTGGCTTTAGCATCTTCATTTTTATCACCATTTGTTACTATCGTATATCATATTATGATTTTTGTCCATTTACAAATCGCGAATAAATATTATAATCATATATAAACGGGGCAGTAATCCCTCGCTCTTTCCTTTGGGACGGGGTCAATACTACACAGCCTCGTCGCTCCTCCTCGGGTGTCGCAACCTCGACCCCACCCAAAGAGTGAGGCATTACACGGGGCAAGGCAAATCCTCACTCTTTTTCGAATCGGGGTCGCTGGCTCGAAAATAATATAACTTAAAGGAACAAGGCAATATGAC
>JAGYNC010000239.1 GCA_018400135.1 Victivallaceae bacterium | reverse complement strand
TTCAACCGGATAGCACGCGATACCTTACCTAGGCACGCGTTCGACGAGTGTGAATGTCTTCTTCATGAACTTAGTCTCCTTCATGTTGTTTGATGTGATAATCGATTATTACTGGCTTGACCTTTTTTCCATTGTATAAATTCAATAGTTGAGCAACCAGAGCTGCCGCAGTTTCCTGCACGCTGTTTTCTATGAATACGCAGGGAACGGGGCATATTTGCGCTACTTCCTGACTGTGGTGCATTACCAGTTTCAGATCACGGGGGACTTTTACCTGTTCGTGCATAATCGCCAGCAGTGTTCCGGTTATAAGGTCATCAGTATAGACAAAAAGTCCTTCAGGTTTTTCAGGCGCCGACCATATTTTTTTGAACCCCTCAAACGCAAAAGGTGTGTATAGATCCAGCTCTTTTGCTTCTTCCGGCATGATTATGCTCCATTCCGGCTTCAACCTTATGCCGTATTTTTCTGCTGCTTTTTCAATTGAGGTATGAAAATCCATTTGTACCGCATTCTCATCCTGTTTATCGGGATGACAGTTTACCTTTGGTCTGGCATATGAACAGATAATCCCGGCACTGGAGCACCCCTGTTCTTTGAGGCTGCTGAACGCGCAGTCAATCAGATGTCTGCGATTGGTCGCCACTCGGTTGTCTATGTTGCAGCTGGAAAGACAGATAAAAGGAATATTCATGCGCCTCAGCCCGTTAATATGCTCTCTGTTTGCTCCGGGCATGATTGCGCCCTGGATGCGCCGGGTGGAAGCCAGACGTTTGAGCTGACGCCAGCCGGACATCTCCCGGTTCTCATTTATCAGCAGACATTCGATCCCGTTACAGTTAAGTTCCTCTTCCAGGAGAGCGAGCAACTGACGCAGAAACATGGCTTGCGGATGGCGCAGATCTTCTTTGATATATCCCGCCACTCGTTCCAGTTTTTGTTTGAGTTCGTTTACCACCGTGCCGATCTTGGGGCGGCGGCTGATAAGTCCCTCTTTGACCAGCGTGGACATGGCATGATGGATGTTGGCGGCTGCGGTCTGGTAATGCGCCGACAAGTCCTGAGTCGAGGGTAATAGACTTCCCGGCGCGAGTTCGCCCGTAAGTATGCGTTCACGGAAATATTCCGCCACCGCGGTGCGTATGCTGCCGTGGACTGGAACTTCTTTGTTGGTAAGGTCGGTGCTCATCTATAAATCCACTATTCAGATGTTGTCGTTATGTTATTTTACGACATAATTATCAATATGTCAAAATCGAAAAGTGAATAAAGTGAATAATACCGTGAAATGAGCAGGAAATCATAACCTGAGGGGGCCCGAGGCAACAAAGTTTCGAAGCAAGGAAAAACTCGACCTCCCGCTCCAAAGAGGCAAGAACGAGACGTATTGAGCTTAAATCAATGGCGTTGACCCAGGCGCTGCTGATGCGCACCGCGATGTAAGCGGAAACAAGTTAAAGGATTACTGTGAAAAACAATTTGGAAATAGATAAGGGATACTGGTCTTTCGGGACGGAAGTCTCGGGGTGGAAAGGCATGGGTTTTGAACTCAATGGCGAGCTGTCCGGCGCTATGGAATGTGACGTGGCACAGGAAAACGACGGTACGCAGGTCATGGCGCTCAAAGGCACGTCCAGCCTTCAGCGTATCAGCTTTGAACGGCGCGGCGATGACGTGTTGATCGTCACCCGTGTGTTGCGCAATACCGGGGAACTGCCGTTGAGTGTTGACCGCGTGTCCGACGGTATCGTCGATGACGCCGGGAAAATCACTCTGGAAACAATCCACGAGTACACCTTGCGCTATATGCACAGCTCCAATGTGCGGACGGAAAAGTTCCCCGACAGTCGTCCGGAATATCCCCTCATCCGCCCTGTTCCTTATCAGCCTTTACACTTTAACAGCGGAGAAGCCAACCATTTTCCGGCATTCGCTCTCTTTGACGAGGATAGCAGGATCACACTGGTCGAGGGCGACCTCGATCAGACCCGTTTTGAACGTTCGTGGCGGCTCGGGCTTGACGGCACGGGCGAAAAACATGACAAACTTATCCGTACCTATCAGGGCATAGAACGCTATCCGCTCGCGGCGGGACTGGTACTGCATCCCGGCAGGGAAGTTACTCTTTCCTGCGTATATTATCAGCTCCTGCGCGACGCCCGTCCGCAGGACGTCTACGCAGACTATACGGACGAGCTGACCCGCCGCCATTCATTTCAGGGACAACATTCACCGATGCTTCACGGCGCGGTGTTCTGTACCTGGAACTACGGGACTTTGCGTAATATCGATGAACAACTTATCGCCAACCGCGCCCGCGCGCTGGCGGAACGCGTCCCGGAATGTACGCATTTTCTGATAGACGATGGTTATCAGAAAAACCGGGGGACGCGCAACGGCCCGCTGGATTGTTTTTATCCGGATTTAGATTGCGATCGCGACAGGTTTCCGCGTGGAATGAAGTATGTCGCCGATGAGATTCGCGCGACCGGGCTCACTCCCTGCATCTGGTTGTCGCCGGCGGTATATCTGGATTCGCAACTGGCGCAGGAACATCCCGAATGGCTGTTGAAAGACGCGTCGGGTAATCCGGCGCTGCTCGGCAAGAGCACTTTTCTGGATGTGTCTATTCCCGAAGCGCGGGAGTTTCTGCTGCAAGTATTCGATCTGCTTTTTGTTCAATGGGGCTACAAAGGCGTGAAGTTCGACTTTATGACTCACTGGTTTACGCTGGAAAAAGCGCGTTACGCGCACGGCGGTTCCGGTCCGGAATGGCGCGACTATGTTTTTGGCGAAATCCGTAAGCGCATCGGCAATGACGGTTTGTTCATGACCTGCATCGCCATGAGCATGGGCAACCCCTTTCCCGGTTTGAACGCCGATTGCTATCGCTGCGGTTGCGACATCCATAACGGCACCTGGGCGGAACAGCTCCGCGCCTGCAAAGCCACTTTGCCCCAGATATTGATTGAGGGACGCAAGACTTTTCTGTTGAACATGGACAGCGCCGGATTCGGAAACGTGCCCGAAAACGAACAGCTATTCCGTCTGAGTTGGATATTCATCACCCAGGGGATAATCGAGCTTGGGGGAACGGTGGAAAGCATGCCGGACAAACAGATAGCCTTGTGGCGCAAGCTGCTGGCTCGCATCGACCGCGGACACCGGGTGCAATGTCTTGACCGGCGCGCCCTTACCGGCGACGCCTTCCCTGAAACTTTGCTGGTTGAGTATCCGTCTGACAGCCTGACCCGGTGCGACGGTGTGAAAGCTCATCTGGCATGTTTCAACTGGGGTTCCAGTCCGCGCGACGTCCGGTCGGAAATCCTCAACGCCGGTTTCGCCGCCGCCGTACTCACGGATATGTGGACCGGAGAAAAAGCCGACCTCGACCATCCGCTCGCGGGACATTCCGCCTTGCTGTTGGAAATCCGCTAAAAAAAATCAGGTAGTTTAAATGGTTCGCACAACCTCCGCATCTGCTGTACAGTAGCGAGGTCCCCGCGCACAGTAATTCTGAAGGTCGTAACGCAAACAAAGCTTGCGATTGAGCGATCTAAAGCCACAAGATGCACAAGAGACACAAAAAAAAGGCTCTTGTGATTTTTCTGCTTTTTGTGGCAATCTGCGGAGGTCTGTAGACGCTTCAAACAAGCCGCGTCGGGCCGCCACGGCCTGCTTGCGGATCACAAGTGAAAGCGCTTTTCCAACAGTTTAAAAC
>JAGYNC010000238.1 GCA_018400135.1 Victivallaceae bacterium | reverse complement strand
TAAACTGCCGCCTCTAAATCAATTTTGTAGAGTCAGTCTCTTGATCTAACGGTTGCTGTGAATCTGAGTCGGAGAACGCAATGTTAGTTGCGTCATTCCCGATCGACGACGTATCGGCGTGCCCTATTTTAATATTTTTCAGATGAACATGTACCTTGTTGATGGTGTCAATTCCCAGGGTATTTTTCAATTCATCGAGCACGCGGCCTTTAAATTCCGTTGTTTGCGGCGGCAGTCCACCGCCAGAGGCATCGAAATTGATGAATATCTTAATGTTATGACGTTTTTTGCCATATAAGGCAACCTTGTAAATAGAGAAATGCCTGAATTCTTTTTCCAGGGATTTTATAACCGTATGAACCGCAGTGCGCGAAATAAAAACATCGCCACGCGGATCGGAAATCGTAATTCCCGGACAGCGCCGCCCCCGAAAAATAAAAGCCAACAATAACCGCAGGATCAGTAACAGCAACAGAATCACCACTACAACGGTTATTCCGGCAATATACCCCAGGTTGAAGTCGTACAGCTCAGAATTTTGTTGCTGCACCAACACTTTTATGAATTCAGGCATGATACTACCTCTCAGATATGGTTTGTTGGTTCTTCAGTTTCTTCTGGTTCTTCAGTTTCTTCTTCCTCCGTCTCTTCTTCTTCAATTTCCTGAATGATAACATTGACTTCTGTAACATTCATCCCGGTAACTCTTTCCACTTCCTGAACAATTGTAGATTGAGCCGTTGCCGCCAATTCTGGAACTTTATATCCAAATTTAATATTGAGTTTAACATCAATGGCGATCCTGTCGTCTTCCATAGTAATGGCAATCGCTCGATCATGCATTCTTCGGCTACCAACAATTTCGGCAATATTATCGACGAATGAGCTGCCTGAAAGTCTGGAAACTCCTTCAATAGACAACGCGATTTTGCGAACGATGCAAGAGACGACGTTTTCATGAATTTTCACGAATCCGAGTTCGGTTCCTTTTTCACAGGAGGCTTTTTCCTGGTTCAATGGAGGCTTTTTTTCTGTTTGTTTCATGGTTGCTTCTCCTTGTTTAAGTTCGTTATTGCTCAGAGACGGTGACTTGTTTCAGCAATTTTAAAAATGATCTTGGAGTGTTACTCCTGCATCATGCGTTCCAAAAAGCCAGTATCATACTTGCCGGCCACAAAATCCTGGTGTCCGATTATCTGTGACGAAAACGGGATAGTGGTTTTTATTCCCTCCACGATAAATTCATCAAGAGCCCGTCGGCATCGAATCAACGCTTGTTTGCGATTTTCACCACGCACAATCAACTTGGCAATCATACTATCGTAATAAGATGGAATGGTATATCCGCTGAAAGCATGAGTATCAACTCTCACCCCGATCCCTCCTGACGGCGCGAATAGCGTCAACTTCCCCGGAGAAGGGGTAAAATTACTAAAGGGGTCTTCCGCATTAATGCGGCATTCGATAGCATGTCCGGTAAACTTAATATCTTTCTGAGAAAAGGTCAATTTCGCGCCAGCAGCAACTCGAATCTGTTCTTTTATCAGATCAACTCCAGTGATTTCTTCGGTTACCGGGTGTTCGACCTGAATTCTGGTATTCATTTCCATAAAGTAAAATTCGCCGGTACTGTCAAGCAAAAATTCAATGGTGCCGGCGTTGGTATAATTGGCGGCTTTTGCGGCCCGAACTGCGGCTCGACCCATTTTTTCGCGCAATTTAACGTTCAATGCCGGGGACGGAGATTCTTCAATCAACTTCTGTTGCCGCCTTTGAATGCTACAATCGCGTTCGCCGAGGTGTACAACGTTGCCGTGATTATCTGCCAAAATCTGAAATTCAATATGTTTGGGGTTAACCAGGAATTTCTCCATGTAGAGAGCGCCATTGCCGAAAGCGTTCTCTGCTTCCGTGCGGGCGGCGTGGTAACCCTGGATCAAGCTGGCGTCATTATGCGCGATTCGCATACCCCGTCCACCACCACCTGCTGAAGCCTTGATAATGACAGGGTATTTAAGTTTGTGAGCAATAGTCAGGGCATCATCTTCGCTGTGGATCAGCCCTTCGCTGCCGGGAGTAGTCGGCACTCCGGCTTTCTTCATGGTTTCTCTGGCTACAGCCTTGTCCCCAAGAGCCCGCATGGCTTCCGGAGTTGGCCCAATGAACACAATATTGCAATCCCGGCACACTTCCGCAAAGTGGGAATTCTCCGCGAGAAAACCATATCCGGGATGAATGGCATCAACGTCACAAATCTCAGCGACACTGATGATACGTTCTATCAACAAATAACTCAACGCTGGCGATGGGGGACCAATACAAACAGCTTCATCAGCAAGTCGAACCGGGAGAGAATCAGCATCTGCGGTAGAATAAACCACCACCGACTTAATCCCCAATTCCTGACACGCACGAATGATGCGCAGGGCAATTTCTCCACGATTGGCAATCAAAATTTTATCAAACATAGGTATCCAACTCCGGTTATTGGATGACGAACAATGGTTGTCCGTACTCGACGGGAGAAGTGTTTTCTGCCAGTATTTCCTTGATAACGCCGCTTTTTTCAGCTTTAACTTCGTTCATAACTTTCATTGCTTCGATGATGCATACAACGTTATCAGAATCAACTCTGTCTCCTATCTTGACAAATGGCTCAGCATCAGGAGATGGTGCCCGGTAAAAAGTACCGACAATCGGAGAATCAATAGTAATGATCTCTTCTGCTGGTGTGGCGGCAGGAGCGGCGACCGCTGGAGCGGGTTCGGCATGTTGAACAATAGTTGGCGCACTCGGAGCGCTACTAACGATCTGTGTTTTATTATCGCCGCGTCGTATGCACAGATTATACTCCTCGGCTTCGATCTTGAATTCTGTGAGGTCGTTGTCTGACATCAGCTTTACTATCATCTTGATTTCTTCAATTTTCATCTGCAACCCTTTTGCTATGTGGTTATCATCATTTTTGATGAGCGAAAGACTTATCATCGGTCAATAATTTCACCAGCGCCCGCAGGGCCCAGTGGTAACCAGCCGTGCCCAGACCGGCAATAATACCGACACATGCGGAAGCGGTCATTGAGCGACAACGGAATTCCTCGCGAGAATTAATGTTGGAAATGTGCACTTCAATGGCTGGCAATGCTGCTCCTCGTAGCGCGTCATGTATTGCCACGCTGGTGTGAGTATAGGCCGCCGGGTTAATGATAATTCCATCAAAATCATCACTGACTGCGGTGCCGATACGATCAACAATATCTCCTTCATGATTAGATTGGAAAAAATCGATTTCCACACCCAATTCGAGTGCAATTTGACGCAACTGACCGCTCAGAGCATCAAGCGTTGTCCGACCGTAGACGGACGGCTCCCGACTGCCCAGAAGCTGCATATTAGGTCCGTTGATTAACAGTATATTCATGAGATTTAATATAAAGCCTCTTTCTCTATTTTCCATTTTTGTGGAAAATTTTTCCATGGCTCTTAAGTTACGTTATCCTGAATCCGTGATAAATTGGATTGTAATTGTTGTTAAAGCACTTATTGATAATGAATTATAGCAATTTCGCCGATTCCCCCATTGGGTTAAATAGAAAAATTCAAGACAATTTACCCTTCGGGGAAATTCATTGCGGCACATCTGTGACCATCGTTCAAGCCGGGAATTCGGCGGTCTCAAACGTCGGGATTGATCGGCAATTCAGTTATTTCAACGGTTTGCGGAACCAGCAACTGGTTCAGCCGGGTAGTGTCAAATAAC
>JAGYNC010000237.1 GCA_018400135.1 Victivallaceae bacterium | reverse complement strand
TACAGGGAACTGCTAAATGCGAGATATGCCAATGTTCAGTGGTCAGTATTTAGTAAACCACAGTTTGTTCTGAACACCGAACACTGAAACCCAATCGCGCGAAAGCCATTTCGCAAGAGTCTGACAAAGTTACGGCATGCCGCCTTTATCGTCCGCGGAATTCGCGGGGGGACTGGCCGGTTACCTTTTTGAAAGTTTTTGAAAAATGATATTCATCGTGAAAACCAGTAGCTTTGGCGATGCTTTTCAGGCGCTCCCCCTTTAACAGTAGGCCTTTCGCGTAATTGACTCTAAATTCCAACATACAGGCAATCGGAGTCCGCCCCGTCTCCTCCTTGAATTTGTGGTTCAAGGTCGATTCACTGACTTTCATATAAAAGGCAATATCGGAGATCCTCAAAACACGCGCCGGATCGCGTCTCATGAAATCCATGATCTCCGCAGCGAATCCCGTCTTCTTCTTTTCGCCCGGTTCCTCGAGCACATATGCGTCGGACGAAATACGACGATGATGACGCAGTCGATAAAGAATCTCCATGAACTTCGCCTGCACCAGCCAAAAACTCCCTTCTCTATACTTAGCGCAAACCTCGACGGCCTCGGCGAATAATGCTCCCACCTGTTTTTTATAATCAAAAAAACGAGCAAAGCCATTCTCGGCGTCGACAAATTCCCGTAAGCCTATCCTCTCCCCTCCTTGAATCACCATGTAATTCTCCCGTACGGGAAACTCCGCGTCACTGGAATCCTCGCCGTAGCAGCACTCCGGTGCATAGAGATGAATTGTGTCCGCTTCGCGCTTTAAGTGCCTTATCGCCCCGTCTCGAAACAATACTTTTCCGGCATAAGCCTCATGATACTCGATCGCCCATCGCCTGCGCACATAATAATTGGAGACACGCCTACTCAAAGGAACGGAACACAACACCTTGACTGCCGGTGTTGCTCCAGAGATCTGAGTGAACTCTTGACTGATGTGTTGAATCGTTTCCATAGTATTTGCAGTATTCTACATCTTTTTTGCAGATAAAACCATTCTAAGCTCCATAAAAAAATGGTAATATACGGATATATGATCGGTAATTCATGCTTAGATATAATTTTACAACCCGAAAAGGAGAGAACCATGAGCGGCAATAATTATTACAAGTACTCCACCGATGAATTGATGGAAATCATCGACGTTTTCCAGGTTTCGGATCAAACTCAAAAGAAAATCAGAGCCCTTTTAGACAACGACGAACAGACTCCGGACGCCGGAAACTTCTTCCGTTACTACAATCCGCGCAGCAAAACAGAACAATTCGAAGACATGGTATGCGAACAGACGGGTTGCGCATATGCCCTCGGCGTGAATTCTGGAACCAGTGCCTTGATCGCCGCTTTGGCCGCCGCAGGCGTCGGTCCCGGAGACGAAGTCATTGTTCCCGGCTACACCTTCTTTGCCAGCGTTTCGGCTATTGTCGTCGCCAGAGCGATTCCGGTCATCACCGAGATTAACGAATCGCTGACGCTTGACCCAGCGGCCATCGAACGCAATATCACCAGTAAAACCAGGGCGATCATGCCGGTTCACATGGTTGGACATCCCGCCGAAATGGATAAAATTTGCGAAATCGCCAGCAAATATGACTTGACGGTCATCGAAGACACCGCCCAGGCATTTGGCGGAAAATTCAAAGGCAAATACCTTGGCACGTGGGGCGACTTGGGCTGCGTCAGCCTCGACGCCTACAAGGTCATCGGTTCCGGCGAAGGTGGGATCGTCATGACCGATAACGAATGGCTTTACACCCGGACGCAAAGTTATCACGACACCGCCGCCTGCTGGCGCCCCAACCGTTTCGCCAAAGAACGCAAAGAAGGCGAATTGTTCTGTGGCGAAAACTATCGTATGGCCGAAACTTGCGCCGCCGTCGCCGTCGCTCAGATGCGTAAACTCGACGCGATCAATGAATCTACTCGCAAAGGATACAATCAACTCCGTGACAAAATCAAGCTTCCTTCCTGCGCCAAATGGATCGACCCCACCGATAGAGAAGGGGTTTGCGGCTATACTCTTGGAATCCTCTTCGATACCAGCGAGCAGGCAGTCAAGGCGATCACCGCCGGCATTGGTCTCGGCGGGCTGGCCGCTGGCGCGACCCGCGGTGCCCGCGACTGGCACGTCTACTGGAACTGGGAACACGTTTTGGAACAAAAAACTCTGACCCGGGAAGGTTGTCCATACAGCTGCCCGCATGTTGAAAAACTGCCCAGCTACTCCACCGATATGTGCCCGCAGACCAAAAATATCATGATGCGCCTCGGCGTTATTCATATCAGCCCCTTCACCGACGAGGCGGCTATCAGCGAACAAGCCGGAAAAATCACCCAGGGACTTAGGGAATTAGCTCTTTAACAATTTCGAAGTAACAGTAATTGCCGAGTGTCGCCTTGCGGTTTGACAAGTGTATGTTAGCATTGATGTCCACCTTGTCTCGCACTTTGTCGCGCACCTTGTTCGAATATAAATCAAAATCATGGCTAAAGACAAATTCAGTTACCGGAAACTTCGAGTTTATGAAGACATGATTCGGTTTTTTTTCTGGCTGAGCAGATTGTTGATAGGACTCGGTCCACTAAAGCGAATTCGACAAGGTGCGCGACAAAGTATATAACTTACAAAAACAAGCGTTATCGCGGGGAGAACCCACATATAGTCAGAACCGACTGATAGAAGAATTTTGTGGATAAGAAAGCTTTAGTTTTCTTGAGACAACGCGCAATACAAAACAAAGAAAGAACACCATCATGCCCAAAATAGACATTCTTTACGACGCCTTATATCCCGGATTGTCTCCTGAAGAGAAAATAGCGAAAATCGCAAGCCATGAATTCCAATTCGTGGAAACGTGGATGGGTGGCGACGCCGGGGCTCTGAAATCAGTTGGGAAAGCCTGTGAAAAACATGGCATTAAATTGGTCAGCATCGTGATGAATTTCGCCACGGATGAGGCGGTCGCGCCAATCCGTCCGGAATGCCTGGAAAACTTCATCGAGCGCCTGGATCAATATTCCGATAACGCCCTGGCGGCAGGTTGTTCAACTGGCATCGTCACCACGGGACAATCCGTCGGCGGGAAATGTTATCAGGATCAACGTAAAGCCTTAATCAAGGCGTTGAGAGCGGGTGGAGAAAAAGTCGCCTCCAAAGGTTTCTCCCTGAATTTGGAACCCTTGAACACGGAAGTTGATCATCCCGGTTATTTCCTCGACAATCCCCAGGAAGCAGTTTCCATAGTCAAAGAAGTCGGACTGGACAACGTCAAAATCTTGTTCGACGTTTATCACATGGAAATTATGAGAGGGAACCAGACGACTTTCATCACCAGCAACATCGATTATATCGGCCATTTCCACGCCGCCGGAGTTCCAGGCCGACACGAACTGTTCAACGGCGAAACAAACTATCCTTTCATTCTTGATCAGATCGAGAAAAGCGGGTATGGCGGATATTTCGGGTTGGAATACATGCCCATACTTCCCAGTGACGAGTCACTGGAAAAGACCAGGAAATATCTGATGGGATAATATGAATGCTCAAAATGACAACCAATTCGAGGTGGATTGACATCAATTTTGGAAAGCTTTGAGATTATCAATAAATAGTCAGTTCAGTGGTCGGTGATCGGTGGTCGGTGGTCATAAGCTGGCCAGTCTCGCTATCGGGTTCGTAGAAACTTAAGCCATATTCCGCGCCTCCACTGTCCTTGCGGCAGTGGGGCGAAGATTGGCAGGAAGGTGTCTACAGTTGACAAAATATAGGAGTA
>JAGYNC010000236.1 GCA_018400135.1 Victivallaceae bacterium | reverse complement strand
CTCCGGCGGTGGAAGAACTACTGATGCACGACAGTTGGATATATGGGTAGGCTATGATCTTAATAAGCTGTATCTCGCCGTAAGAAGCGAATTGCCTCCCGGCGGTAAATTGGTAACAAAAGCCAGATTAAGTGAACATGTATTAAAAGATGATTCCATTGAAGTTGTAATAGTGCCGCCCGAAGGACGCCGGGAAGGAAGTCTGCAATTTGGTTATTTTCAGTTGATAACCAATTCAGAAGGCGTTATGTGGGGCAGACATCATGAGCCGGGTTGGGGATTGTCTTCGGATGTTTGGCAGCCGGACGTTGTGCAGAAAAGCAGAATGTCGGGCGATGGCTTCTGGGAAATGGAGATGTCCATACCTCTAAAACAGATGGGGTGGGATGGAATGCCGCTGCCCTCGCAATGGAAGATGATTGTTGCCCGCAATTTTCAGTATCCCCTACACCAGGCGGCCTTGACTCCTGCTTTTGCATTCAACAATCCTGACACAATGGCCATTTTAAACTGTTCCGAAGGCCTGCCTGCAATTCAGCAATCCTTTCCGAAATGGGATACTAAGAGAGGTTCCGATGCCGTACTGGACATTTTCAACCCGACGAAGAAAAATGTCGATATCATTGCCGAACTCGGTTATAAGCAGATTAAAAGAAAAAGCATTTCAATTCCGCCCGGAAGAAGCAGAAAAGTCAGCATCAGCCTGGATAAGGAACCGAAGAAATATGAATTTCGTGCCAGAGTTTTAAAGGACGGTGAAACTATTTTTAGACGAGTTGCCGCTTTTGATGCCCCGCCTACAAAAAAGTGGACCAACCTGGAAGCGTCATTGAAGTTCAGGGCGCCTATACACGATCAAACTGAAGACTCCATTTTAGTAGAAAACGAAAAGCCGTTGACCTATACAGGGGATTTTATATCTATTCCAGGAGCGATGGCTGTCAGGTTTAAACCGGAGACTCAGCTTGAAGGTGAAATGAAACGGATTTTTTTCAAGAGTCAGTACAGCGAGCAGGGACACTTCTACTTATACGAAAATGAAAAATATTTATTGCTTGGTTTTCAATATTTCCCTTGGCAGGAAGGGAGTTCCACCCAGCAAATTGTCGTAACCAAGGAACAGGATACGATGAAAGGGTGGCAAAACGCGATTGTTAACCTGGAACCCGATAAAGCTACGCTCTTCCTAAATGGAAAAATGATAGGCAGCACCGACTTCAAAGAGTCTCTTGAGGGCAGAATGCTGGGAGATATTGTGGTTGGCGCAAATCACATGGAGAACAATTTTAGAATTTCCAACATAGAGACTTATGACCGTGCGTTATCCGGAGATGAAATTGCAATGATGGGGATGGGCGAAGCTGGTTTAGGAGGGAAAATTTGGTATTTCGCTTCACTCAATGAACTAATTGTCGAAGCCGAGGCAAATCCTTTTACTCTTCCCGAAAATTCAAAAATATCATTAGTAGTAACCGATGGCGCTGCAGCAAACAGAATAATTAAAAAAGTTGATTACAGCATAGAAGATTTCAAGCCCCTGAATACCGGCTATGTCATTTTACGGCATAGAGTAGAGTTGCCAGAGTTGAAAGATGGTGATTATTACGCCTATATGAGTGTTGAATCAAGTGAAGGAAGCGCTGCTTTCCTGGGCAGAATATTTACAGCTAAAAAGTATGACTGGGTAGACAATAAAATCGGGCTCAGTGATA
Organism: Victivallaceae bacterium; assembly: GCA_018400135.1. GTDB lineage: Bacteria > Verrucomicrobiota > Lentisphaeria > Victivallales > Victivallaceae > M55B135. Next base: position 2,109 of record JAGYNC010000236.1, on the reverse strand, counting down.
CTATTGTTCCGCCGTTCATTCCTTTGGAGGTTAACGGCAAAGAAGTTGCAGCGTTACTGAAAAAATACACGATCGGCAACAACGGCTTCCCTGAAAAGATTCTTGCCGATGGTGAATCGATACTGTCAAGGCCGATACAGAGTATCTTAACAGCTGCCGGGAAAACATATACTTGGAAACATTCAGAAATAAGCTTCACCCAAAAAGAAGATACCACTGTAAAATATGTCGCCAATTCAGAAAACGATCTATTCGAAATGGCGGTCAACGGTGAATTCGATTATGATGGACTATTGAAGTTAACTCTCAAGCTCTCGCCTAAAAAGGCCGACGAAAAAATTGACAGATTCTACATTGACATACCGGTCAAGAAATCCATCGCAAAACTTTTCCATGCCGCTGGCCATGGCAATCGTTCAAACCCCGCCGGACATATTCCCGAAGGCAAAGGTCTGGTATGGGGTTGCCGTTCAATTCCCCAAGTTCTGCCCAGCTTCATCCCATATATCTGGGTGGGAGGAGCAGCAAAAGGGATTTCTTATGCCGCGGACTGGGATAAAGACTGGATACACTCCTCCAACCGCAATGAACATGCCGTGGAGTTACATCGCGAAGATGACGGCACCGTATCAATCAGGTTGAATCTGATAAACCATGCCGCGCTTGGCAGAGAACGGGAACTGGTGATAACCTTGCTCGCAACCCCGGTAAAACCCATGCCGGAAGACTGGCGGGCCTGGAGCGACAATTATGCCAATTTCAAATTCCCGGGTCGTAAATTCCTGCAGGCTCTCTATACCGGCTTGTACTGGGGAATGCCGTTTGACTGGAGCGGACGCTATCCGGCCTTTGAGGATTTTGAGATTATCAGAAAACTTGACGGAACGAGAAGGACGGGGATAATTGACTATGATTTTATTGAAAAATATGTCGATCGTCTGGCAGCCGCTCCGGCCAAGGAGGTTCCTGCCAAGGTAAGAGGCAAGGAACGCCTGAGGATTATGGTTCAGGCCGGTTTTAATGCCGTGCGAGGGTTAGCCGATCAGGAAGACACTCTGATATATCACTATACCTGTCTCTTTGAACGCGGAGACGCCTTGTTGGAGTTACCTGTTTACGAGGACGAGTGGCATTATCGAGCCGGCAAGTATCATCCCATTAAATCCTGGCGCGACTGGGCCGTTCATTACGACAGTAAAATGATTGACGCGGGGTTTGACGGTGTATATCTGGATAACACCGCCTTGGTGATAAAACGGTGTTGGCCTACAGGGGACGGCTATATTGACGACGACAACAACATCCAACCGTCTTTCGGTTTATGGAGAATGCGCAATTATATCAAACGATTGGCAACCATGTTTGCGGAAAAAGACAAGATGCCATTCATATGGTTGCATACTACAAATTCATTGCCTATTTCGTGTTTTTCCTTCGCTACCGCTACAATGGATTTGGAGTGGAAATATGGAGACCAGGATTATCAGGATCGTTTCAGTGCCGATTATTTCCTGGCCATCGCCGCGGGGCGACAAGGAGGATTTTTCCCAGCTGTAATTGATGGCATTCGATCCAGTCCTGAACAAAAAGTCTGGCTTACGCGGACGATGCTGGCCTGTTTGTTGCCCCACGAAATTCAGCCGACAATTGGTATTGGCGGTGGCAGTGATGTTGAAACGATGAGAAAAGCTTATCAAATTCTTTGGGATTTTGGTAAGGCTGAACCGGATACTGAGTTCATTGGTTATTGGGAAGATAATACTCCAATCATGTCCGAAAGTGGTGATCTGATTGTCAGCGCCTATGTCAGGAAAGATAAAGTGCTCCTCGTCATCGGCAATTATGGAGATGATGGTTCAATCCCCATAAAAATCAATCTCTCTCAAATGGGATTCAACTCATTATATTCTGCGCAGAACAAGGAAACAGAGGAAGCTCTGGATATCGTAAATCAGAATACATTAATGTTAAAAATCAAAAAACATGATTTCGCCTTGATTGAGGTGAAATGTCAGGGCAGTTCTTTTTCGAGACGTTTCATTCTGATGTACAATGTATTAACTAATGTTTCTGGATTTTTTCAATAGCTGTGCTAAGCTGTCTTTTGTG
>JAGYNC010000235.1 GCA_018400135.1 Victivallaceae bacterium | reverse complement strand
CGTGAGAAGAAAAGCCTTCAGGACATGCGGAGCATGAACCCTGAAAGGCTTTTCGAGCACGGTCTAGTTAAAAATCACTTTCAGAAAGTTTGACAACGTTTTTCCCGGACAGTTGTTCCATTTTTTCGAATTTGCGCTCGGCATCAAGAAGTCGTTTCGTTCCGTATGGTTCATTGCGACTATCCAGCACTTCCATCAAATGCCATTTTTTGAGTAATATTTTGTGTTCTGAATGACGGAATTGTGAACAGTGTCGATGGGCAAAACAAGAAAAACAACTATTACATCGAAAACGTTCCTTGGGATTGGATTTAAAACTTTCCGCATAATTTTTGCCTGAGTTTTTTGGCAAGAAGCAACTCAAGAAGTCAAATACGCGTTTTCTCCACCACATTTTCATCCCCACTTATATATTTTGTTAACGCAATATACAATCTCCCAGTCATTTACTGATACAATTTATCATATTTTGTTACACGTTGCAAGTAATTTTATTTTTTTTTGAAAATAAAATTATTCAACCTATATTCGTATTCAGCATTATAATGCATTGAAAACTAAAATGATCCAATTTATCACGGATTCAGGGATGTAATTCATACCAGAAAGCAAAAATGATTATTCCAGCTAAAAAGTTAAAATGTGGTTTTGCCATGCCAATGTTCGGCATGGGTACCTGGTGTATGGGAGGCGACCAGCAGCGCGACCCGGAAAATGATGGACAAGAGAATATCGCGTCACTGATCGCCGGTCTTGAACGTGGCCTGACGCGAATTGATACGGCAGAAATGTACGCGGAAGGATTCGCGGAAAAAATAGTCGGACAAGCGATAAAAGGACGTTCACGCCAACAGCTTTTTATCACTTCGAAAGTGTGGAGTGATAATTTAAGTTACGACGGGGTTTTAAGAGCTGCTGTCAATAGTTTGAAACGACTCAACACCTCCTATCTTGACCTTTATCTGATCCACAAACCCAACGATAACTTTCCGTTGGAGGAGACAATCAAAGCGCTTGACCGGTTGAAAAACGAAGGTATGATCAGAAATATCGGAGTAAGTAATTTTGCGCTCGAGCGTTTGGCGCGGGCCCAGGCGCTGTCCGAACACAAAATAGTGATGAACCAGGTACACTACAATTTGCTTTGTCGGGAACCGGAAACCTCGGGATTGTTGCGTTATTGTCAGGAAAACGACATCTTTCTGGAAGCCTGGCGTCCGCTGCAAAAAAGCGGATTTTTGTCCTTGAAATGTGAGATTCTGGAACAAATATGCCGCAAATACCGGAAAACTCGTCCGCAAATAGCTATTAACTGGCTGATTTCACAACCAAACGCAGTTACTATATCCACCATGCGTTCTCCAAAACACATCGAGGAAAATCTCGGGGCTGTCGGCTGGAACATGGAGCCGCAGGATATTGCATTGTTGCGCGACATGTCAGGAACAATCCCGATATCCGACGCGGTTCCGCTAAAATGATTCGATTAATCACGATGCGCGTGCTATATTTTAAGCTTATCGTGCCTATGGCCCGATTCACAGGAGTGCATAATCATGCAGAAAGATCTCGTTTTTTCCCGAAACTGTATCGATTTCATTGACGATGCAGCAATCCACCAAACCCTGAACGCGGCCAAAGTTGACCCGGGCAGAGTTCGCGCCATTATTGCCAAAAGTATGAATAAAGAAGCGTTGAGCGTTGAAGAAACCGCAGTGCTGTTGAAAGCTGACTCCCCGGAATTGACTGAAGAAATTTTCGACGCGGCACGGCGGTTAAAAAGAGAGGTGTACGGCAATCGGATTGTGTTGTTTGCCCCGCTTTATATTGGCAATTACTGTATTAACGACTGTAAGTACTGCGCGTTTCGACGCAGCTTACGTTCAACAGTCCGCAAAACTCTCAACGAAACAGAAACCGTTGCGCAGGTGGAGGCGCTCGAAGATCACGGACACAAGCGCTTAATTCTTGTGTTTGGCGAACATCCTGACTATACTCCGGAATTTATGGCGGAAACCGTCAGGCTGATCTATTCGGTAAAAAAAGGACACGGCGAAATCCGGCGAGTTAATATTAATGCCGCCCCGCTTGACCACGCGGGATATAAAGTGATGAAGAATGCCGGTATCGGTACCTACCAGATTTTCCAGGAAACCTATCACCACGAGAGTTACACCAAGTTTCATCCGGCACACACCCACAAAGGAAATTATTTATGGCGCCTTGATGGTTTGTCTCGTGCTTTTGAAGCCGACTGTGATGACATGGGAATCGGCGCCCTATTTGGGTTGTACGACTGGCGCTTTGAAGTACTCGGCCTGATTACTCACTCATTACACTTGCAACAAGAATATAATGTTGGACCACACACCATCAGCTTTCCACGGCTCCGTCCGGCTCATGGAGTAAATATTGATCCACGTTATTTGGTCAGCGATCACGATTTCAAACGTCTTGTGGCCATCCTGCGCCTGGCAGTACCCTATACCGGGTTAATTATGACCGCGCGTGAAACTGCTGCCATACGCCGCGAGGTTATGCAATTTGGTGTATCTCAAATAGATGCCGGCACCAGACTTGAACTCGGTGGTTATAGTGAAAAACAAAATGAAAATCAGGAACTGAAACGGGAACAGTTTTCGATCGGCGATGTCAGGTCGTTGGATGCTGTAATTGGCGAACTGGTTAAAGATGGATTTATTCCGAGTTTTTGTACTTCGTGCTACCGCCTTGGCCGTACCGGCGAACATTTTATGGAGTACGCTATTCCCGGGTTCATCAATCGTTTTTGTACCCCGAACGCATTGCTCACGTTAAGCGAATATCTTGAGGACTACGCCAGTGAAAGCGTTAAACAGAGCGGCTATCAATTGATTAACGCGGAACTCAGCAAAATTCCCGACGAAAAAGTCAAAAAACTTGTCAGTGAAAGACTGGTCAAAATTCAAAACGGTGAACGCGATTTGTATTTCTAGAGAGCCACTTGCAAAACTTCGCGCGGCTACGGGAAATTTTGCAAGTGGCTCTAGGGATTAACCATGAGAAAGCCGAATTTATATTTTGACCTGACAATCGATTTGCACGGCTATCGGGTGGATGAAGCACTACAACTACTCGAGGAAAAACTATTCGTTGAATCATCACACAGTATTCTCATAATCCACGGTCGCGGCAGCGGGGTGCTTAAAACAGCAGTGCGGGAATTCCTCAAAAATTGTGATTATATTAAAAGTTATACTCCGGGTGAAGATATCAATCTGCCTGGAATTGACGGCGTGACAGTGGTATACACTTAAGGCGGGCTCTGCCCCCCAACCCAAATCCGACACTATCATGTCTGAAGCCCTTTCTGCGAAAGCCCATATCCACGTTCGCAACGGACAGAAACAGGACGGATTTCACCACGAAGAGCACGAAGAACACGAAGGATGGAATTTGATGAGCTATCGAACCGGGTGATCGGCTGTGCGATCGAGGTTCACCGGGAGCTTGGACCGGGCTTGCTGGAATCCACATACGAGCACTGCCTGGCGCACGAGCTGAAACTAAACGGGATAGCGTTTTGTTCTCTAGCTCTTTCGTGCTCTTCGTGTCTTTCGTGGTGAACAGAATACGGAATGCGAACAAGAAAGATGCACTGGACGCTCATTCTTCGCGCCAGTGATCCTTGGCGATATACCACATTGATCTGTAGAATACGCTTCGCGGAAACACCCGGCGTTGTAATGCCTCTCTCTTTGGGTGGGGTGGGGTCGAGGCTACGACACCCGAGGAGGAACGACGAGGCTGTGTAGTATTGACCCCGTCCCAAAGAAAGAGTGAAGCATTACCCGGCGTTTTTAACTTATCAGCAAAA
>JAGYNC010000234.1 GCA_018400135.1 Victivallaceae bacterium | reverse complement strand
AGGCTCGCAACGGCGTAACCAATCGCCCAAGATTATTTTCTATGCCACAACACGCGGCCATCATGTGCGACGCGCAAATCATCTCTTTTCCCCCGAGTCCAATGAAATAATTCTTGTTGTGATTGGCGAATCCCAACACTTCGTGCGGCACAATGTGTCCGATGTTGACAATCAAATCCCACGGTTCATCAAACAATATGCGATTGAGTGAAACCGGAATCGACCAGTCAGCTTTACCACCGGAAACTTTCCTGACAAATTCAGCAGGTACTTCACCTATCTTCATCACGCCACGTCGCCAGTCATGAACATGAATCTTTTCTTCCGGCACACAGCCGAACATCCATTTGTTCTGTTCAGGAGTATGAGGCACATGTTGACCGAGCGTCGGCATCAGGTGGACATCAGCGGTTTCAGAAAAAATCTTGTAGAACTCTTCGGTTATCCATCCCGCGCCGCTGTGGGCGCGGGTAATATCAGGAGGCAACAGTAACACTCTTTTCGGCATTCCGCATATCCGTTCGCCGGCGATTTCGGCGGACTGACGAACCAGTTCCAACATGCGTTCTTTTGATAGGTTTTTTTCTTCATAAAACCATGACATAATTTGTCTTACCTGCCTCATCCCCGCAAATTCATTTTTTAATAAACAAAAATCATTTGGGGAAAATTAAAGAATACTATAAAAAGCCAATTGCATAACTGGTTCTGGAGTTTTAAATTCGCAAAACCGGCGATATACTTTATAACTGTTCTGAAACGAGTTTACGACAGTGATACCGACAAGAACCTGTTATTACGATTATATTAAACGTAATAATAGCTGGTGTAACAATAAAGTCAAATGGGAAAACCGGGTTCGGGAGTTTTATATGTCTGAGTTGGTAAGATTGAGTATTTCACTGGAGCGGCCATTGTACGAGACGCTGGAAGAAATGGTGCGACATTCAAAGTATGAAAACCGCTCAGAGTACCTCAGAGATTTGATACGCGACAAAGTAGTGGCTGATCAGTGGGAGAACGCCGAAGAAGCCCTGGGGGTTATCACACTGATTTACAACCATCATCAACGCGAATTAAGCGAGAAGATTACCAACGCTCAACATCACCATCACCATCTGGTGCTGGCCACGACTCACGTGCATTTGAATTCCGACTTATGTGCCGAGATGATTATGGCCAAAGGTAAAGCAGACAACATAAGAAATCTGGCTGACACACTGCGAAAACAACGTGGTGTGTTGCATCTTGGACTAACCATGAGCTCAACCGGCGAAAATCTGCATTAGCACCAAGGAGGCACCGCACACGCCGCATAATCTTTTTCTGGCTTTCGGCAGTCAAGCCGGCATAATCGGTATGCTGGCAGCGGTTGCCGCATTTACGTATCCAATCTGGAACATCATCATAAAACGGCAACTGACGACAACCCGGGATAACAGCAACCGGATATCGCTGGATGTTGGTTTGCTGGCTGGACTGCTGGCCTTTGTCATCCATTCAATGTTGGAGGTTCATTTGCAGGTGCCGGCGCTGATGGCAACAGCTGCAATTACGGCAATTATGCTGACCCTGACTCGGAGCGAGTTTCCCGACTTGCCGCAAGCCAACAACTGTTGATGAACTACTTGGTTATTTTCGCAGCATGGGGTCGCCGACTACAATGATACTGTTTCGATGCGGCGCTCCGGGAAGGTAGGAGATCGTGAAGCCGAAATCGCCGCGCGGATGGTCGATCGCGATTCTCGTTGCCGGCCGCCCCGCTTCAAAGTCGAATTCGTCGACTTCTTTCCCGTCATTGATCAACCGTATTCTGACACCGGAAAGTTCATCGATTGAATCCGGGTGCAGCCCGATGGCCGCGTCGAAGACGGAGTACGTGTTATCCGGCAACCAGTAAAGGAGCGATGCCTCGAAATGACTGCCCCAGCTTAGTCCGCGGTCAAATGAAACAACTTCGTTGTCAAGTCTGAGCTGTAAGGGAATTCTCTTCATGTTGCCGCCAACGGCAATGTTTTTGAGATATGAGAGAAAATGATATCCGCCTGAACCGCCCAGTGGAAACGCGTGAGGCTCAAGTCGCGTCAGGCATACTTCCCGCAGGTCGGCGGATGCGTCGAATCTTTGCTTTGCGACGCACCAGACAGAAAATAGCGCGTCGGCGCAAATCTTCGCCGCATTCGCGAACATCCGCTGTACGAGTCCGGCGTTTTCCCCTTGATTGTTCTGATAGACATTCTGCACGATACTGAAACAAATCCGTCTTGACACGGCAACCGATTCGGCGTAGGCGGCATAAAGATGCATAACGATCTCAGAAACACTTTCGCCAAGCAGTCGTGGCTGGTATTCCACCGGTTCGATTCGGGAACAGTCGAGCGATGCCAAAATTCCGAGCGGAGTACGGTTCAATTCGTCATCCCGACGCTCGAACAACCTTTCCAGAACAAAAATATCCGTGCCCAGCGGGCCTTCGATCGAGTGCGCGCCGAAGCATGCATCCTCCAGCATGTGCAGCAGGCAGCCGGCGAATTTCGCGCCGTCCGAATAGTTTTTCGCGGCGAAACAAGCGGCGATGTGGTCCAGATAAAAAGTAAAACCATCTTTCACGTGTAGAAAATTATCGTTGCTAAACGGCCTGGATTTTTCAAGGCGTCCCTCGTCGGGCACCGGCAGCCAGTAACGATATAGTTTCTCGATCGGAGTGTTCGGCGGATAATGGAATTGAATGCCGTCCTTGATGAACGTATAGGGGAGAATCTTCTCGTAAACGGACTTGTCCAATGAAAAAAACATGTCAGGATACAGACAATACTCTTCGATCAGCGCGTTCCGCTCCCCCGCTGGCAACCGAAAACATGACGGCAGCAAATCCAGCGCCGTCCGCGTCAGCAGACCGTGTTGTAACCCACCCGGCATAAATCACCTCCTGTTTTAACAAATTTTTTTCGCAAATATGAATTATCCGGCCAATCGCATATGGAGGCAGATTGACGAGTTCAAACCGGAACGGATTGTCATCAGATGGAGTTCCGATAGCATCAATCATGTCTTTGTGAAAATCAGACATTTAGGCGCGTACGGCCAAAAATGTTTGGAAAAATCTTGTTCATAAGAATCCAACGGTTGCTTTTGGATATTTCGCACTTGCAGAAAGTCACGGTGATTGAGAGATGATGCCAAAATGATCCAGCGGACACGATATAATATTCCGGAGCGTTCTCGCAAAAATATTTTAAACAGGTTATCGCGCGCGGCGCCTCTTGAATTTCATCAAGAACAATCAACGGCTTGCGACTTTCCGAGCTTTTCCACTTCACTAATGATTGCATTGCCTCGCGCTTCATAATCCTGTCCTGAAAGCAGTTGAAAATTACAAACCGGTTTCCTTACATAAAATAGGACAAAAAACGTGTAGAGCAAGCGACATGGCGAAGCAGTGCGCTTTTAAGGCGATAAAATCAATCCGGGACGGCATCGTTGTCGTTGTCAGCGTAGCGGTTGTCGTAATCGCAGACGATTTTTCGACTTCCGGCGGCGAGAGGGACATCAACAAGTGCCGATTTCCCGAGAAAACGGAGCAAGGGAAAGCATATTCACGAATCACTCTGATTTACTCGCGTGTTTTTTATCGATGCGGTATTTTTGAAGCGTGTACGAGTCAAGCGTTTCGGGATCCGGCTCGATGCCGATGCCGGAGCTGTCCGAAGCTTTGAATTTTCCGATGGAAACAGGTACCATGCCTGGAACACAAACATCTTTCTTGTAATACTTGCTGCTTGGTGAATGCGGGCGGGGTCAGATTTTCCACGAAAAGTCAAGGTTGTTTCTGAAAAAATGGCAAAAAAAATCCCCTCCGCCTCAAATAGTTTGGGAAAAAATGGTAATGCCTCACTTTTTCCTTGGAACGGGGTCAATACTACACAGCTCGGAGGCGCTGGCACGCATTGCTTTTTCTCGCCGTCTCG
>JAGYNC010000233.1 GCA_018400135.1 Victivallaceae bacterium | reverse complement strand
TACAGAGCACTAATCGTTCCTCCTCGGGTGTCGTAGCCTCGACCCCCACCCAAAGACTCCTATGTTACACGGCCTCGCGAAGTAGCATGCGTTCTCCGAACGCATAAAGCGTATTGCTAAAAAGCGCAGATAATCGTGATGTTGTCTTCGCCGCCTTTGATCAGTGCGGTTTTCATCAACTGATTAAGTGCTGCCTTGGCGGTTAACTGTGATGTCATTATCGCCGCGATTTCTTCCTCAGTTACCTGAGAGGTCAGTCCGTCGGAACACAGCAGGTATTTTGCGCCCGGATTGCGGGAATAAATATTGATTTCAGGTTCGAAGTCCTGCGATGGACCAATAGATTTGGAGATGATGTGGGAGAATGGATGATGCGGCGCTTCTTGTTCATTGATAACGTGTTTTTTGATCAATTCGGCTACCAGGCTGTGGTCTTGAGTCAGGCGAATCAGTTTCTTATTGGCGAAGCAGTAGAGACGACTGTCGCCGGCGTGCGCGACAACGATTTGCTTCGGAGTGAAGACCGAGGCGACCAGAGTTGTTCCCATCGGCTTGGTAAGTTTTTTGTGGCAAGTCTGGGCAAAGAGATCGCGATTCATGTTAATCATTTGATCGCGCAGAAAATCAGCGATTTTTCCCGTGGAGCTGAACTGTCCCACGCGAAATCTTTTCCAGGCGGCAATAAGATGGCGGCAACAAATTGTGCTGGCAATCCCTCCGCCTTCATGACCGCCAATGCCGTCTGCCACGGCAGCCAGTGAATTGATGTCTTCAGGATAATCAATATAACAGAAACAATCTTCATTGACGCTGCGAACCAGTCCGATATGAGTTTCTCCGACAAAGATTAGATGTCGCGACGGAATATTTTTTCTGAAGCTGAAATGTAATCTCATACAAGCTTAAATCCGACTGTTTTATGGTGGTCAGAACAATATTTTTGAGAGGGTTAAAAAGGGGCTTTACGCCATTTAATTCGCCAGTCGTTCCACGGACTGATGCCAGTTCGAAGATAGCATAATTTGTAAAGATAGCAACAAAATTCGGCGTTGGCTTTTGAATTATTGTTGTATTCTGCTATTATAAGTTTTCCAGGCGTGTTGTGTTATTGATCCCCTCCATAACCCATAAAACTGAGCAGAAAGGGATATCATGAAAAAAGCAGCGGACATTCGAAATTTCGTGGTTGCCGGACATGGCGGCAGTGGCAAAACTTCACTTTGTGATTTAATGTTGTACAAAGCTGGAGCAGTTCCCCGTCACGGCAGTGTAGAACAGAAGAACAGCATTTCCGACTATATGCCGGATGAACATGAAAAGCAAAGCAGTATCTACGCAGCCGCATTGAACTGCGAATGGCAAGACCGACATTTCTTTTTTATAGATACGCCGGGATACGGTGAATTCATTGGTGAAACCATTGCGGCGATGAGTGCTGCCGACAGCGCCCTGGTGGTAGTGGATGGAGTTGAAGGGCTGCAGATTGGCGCTACTCGCGCTTGGAAGATAGCCAGATCACAGAATGTGCCGCGCTTTATTTTGATTAACCGTCTTGATCGCGAACGCGCAGACTTTCAGCGGGTATTGGCTCAGCTACAGGATGCCTATGGCAAAACTGTTTGTGTTCCTATGACCCTGCCTGTTGGTTCCGAAGCTGGATTCAGTCAGGTAGTGCATGTGCTCAGAGCTACAGAAATTCCGGATGAAGCTCGGGCTGACATTGAAAAATATCGCGAAATGTTGATGGACACTATTGCCGAGTCGGACGAAGCTCTCATGGAGAAATATCTTGAAGGCGAGCAGCTGAGCGACGATGAGATTGCCAATGGTTTGCGTTCCGCTATCCGGTCGGGAGATTTGGTTCCCGTTTTTGCCGGTAGTGTGACGAAAGACATCGGCATCACCGAATTGATGAACGGGGTTAATAACCTTTTCCCAAATCCGTTGGCAAGAGAAAATGTGGAGATGGCTGATGGTGAAAGCGAGACCATCAGCGAGACTGAGTCGGCTAAGGCACTGGTTTTCAAGTCAATTGTCGATCCATTTATCGGACAGCTTACTTTCTTCAGAGTGATATCCGGTCAGTTCAAATCTGATTCCGAATATTATAATGTTTCCACCTCCTGCAAGGAACGATTTGGAACTATCATGCTGATGAATGGTAAGGAACAACAAGCGGCTGTCGAGCTTGGACCAGGAGGTATTGGCGCTATGGCCAAGCTGAAGAATACTCACATTGGCAATACTTTAGGGGCTAACTCCTCAACAAAGGCGTTGAAGCCGATAGAGTTCCCAAATACCGTCATGTCCTATGCCGTGACGGCGGTGAAGAGCGGCGAGGAAGATAAAATTGCCCAGGGGTTGAACAAGCTTCATGAGAGCGATCCAACTATGCGGGTGGAACGTCATCCCGAAACGCACGAAATGCTGCTTTCTGGAATGGGAGACCAACATCTTGCCAATATCGTCAGAAAACTTAAGGACAACTATAAGGCCGAAGTCGCGCTTGATTTGCCAAAAATTCCTTACCGTGAAACAATTACCACCAACGGTGAAGGACATTACCGGCACAAGAAACAAACCGGTGGCGCAGGCCAGTTCGCGGAAGTATTTTTACGCGTTGAGCCATGTGAAACCGGTTATGAATTTGCTAATGCGGTAGTTGGCGGCAATATTCCCAAAAACTTCATCCCGGCTGTGGAAAAAGGAGTGGTTGCCGCCATGACTCGCGGCCCATTGGTGGGTTGTGTCGTCGAATCAATTAAGGTAACCGTTTATGATGGTAAATATCATCCGGTTGATTCCAACGAAATGGCTTTCAAAATTGCCGGCAGAATGGCATTTAGAGACGCCATGAGTAAGGCGCGTCCGGTTATTCTCGAGCCAATGATGCAGGTGAAGATTTTTATTCCAGATGAATATATGGGAGATATCACCGGTGATCTCAATCAGAAGCGTGGCCGTATTCTGGGCATGGGGATAGAAGAAGGGTTGCAGGTGGTCAACGCCGAAGTGCCACTGACCGAAATGGCCAAATATGCTACTGAATTGCGCAGCATGACTCAGGGACGAGGTACGTTTGAGATGGATTTTGACCGCTATGAACAGGTTCCGTCCAATGTGGCCAGTGAGATCATGGCTAAGCATCAGGCCGAAGAGGAAGATGCCTGAATTTTAATTTTGAACTTAAGATTTCGTATTTCCGGCTAGAAAAGCCTTTCAGGGTTCATGCTCCGCATGCCCTGAAGGCTTTTCTTCTCACGATCTGACTACATGCAATCTAGTCAGATGACCCCTGCTCATTATCTCTGAGCCAGGATAAAGTTAATTGTTTTACGATCCCTTAGATTTTGGTTTTACCTCAATCGGCTTTTCGGCAGCGGGCGAGCCCTGATAATCACCGATCAAACTTTTGACTGGACATTGCTTGAATATCGGGCAACGCCGACATCCTCTAACAATAGCTATTGGACAGACTTTTGGCATTATAACCTCCCGGTTAAGTATTCCCTTCTAATTTGATGCCGCCTAAGTCAAATTCAACCCCCAATCACATATATTTTTGGGAAAACAGGGGGAATGGGAGAGGAACCACTAATCGACACTAATGAACACTAATGGGGGGGAGAGTTTCTCGCACCAAGGCACGAAGAACACAAAGGGGGAGTTTTTTGGGACAGGATAACTGGATGGGGAGGATGGGGAATGGGAAAATCAAAAATGAGAGTTTCTCGCACAAAGGCACTAAGAACACGAAGGGGTTTCCCGCCTGTGGCGGGACGGCGCTCCGCGCTGAAAAAGCAATTTTAAGATATAATTCCGGTTGACGATAGCGGTGACGATCAGGACGATTTCTACTCGTTGTCCGTTCTCGTCGCCGTTCTCCTCAACCGATATGATAACATCTTCCCGGTTTCCGACAAATCAGGACCGAGTGAGCGGTTGCCATTACTGAGCGATTATCCTTTGA
>JAGYNC010000232.1 GCA_018400135.1 Victivallaceae bacterium | reverse complement strand
TGCGGTAACGGGGGCCCCGTGGTAAAGCCACGGGTGCTACCCAATCGACACCCGAGGAGGAACGATTAGTGCTCTGTAGTATTGACCCCGAACCAAAGTACAGAGCGCTGGGAAAATGTTATCATATCGGTTGAGGAGAACGGCGACGAGAGCGGCTGACGATTGGGACAGTTTCGACTCGTTGTCCGTTCTCCTCGACCGATTCCCTACTTGATCATTGGATATTCAAGTTTTCTGATGTCACATCGAAAATAGAAGAGCCGGAGTGATACAAGCACCGAAGGAACCGTATTTTTAACAACTTCCCGGCATCAGGCAGATGTTTTTTCGAAATGAGATAAAGCTTTTTGTCCGATCGGAAAAACATTAAACCCGAGATCAAACAGCTTTTGGTGTTCGAGCAGGTTGCGGCCGTCAAAGATGAACGCCGGCTTATCCATCAGGTCGAAAATCCTGCGATAATCAAGCTGGCGGAACTCCTGCCAGTCCGTCAGAACCACAATAGCGTGAGCGCCTGCCGCCGCCTGGTACGGATCAGTTTCATAACTGATTTCTGCTGCTGAACAATCGGCCAGATCGGTGGCCGCGTATGGCAACGCCTGGGGGTCGTGAATCGCCAGCTTAGCGTGTTCATCAAGCAGCATCCGACAAATATAGATAGCCGGAGATTCGCGGGTATCGCCGGTATCAGCTTTGAAAGCAAAACCAAATACGGCAATTTTTTTGCCGGCAACGGTATTAAACATCTGGTTTGCAATATTTTCCACAAACCGTCGCTGCTGGTAATCATTAATTTTGATCACCTGTTCCCAATAAGCGGCCACTTCCGGCAAACCATAGTATTCGCAGAGATAGACCAGATTCAAAATATCTTTCTTGAAACAGGAACCCCCAAAACCAACGCCGGCAGACAAAAATTTCGGCCCAATGCGGGAATCCAGCCCCATTGACGCGGAAACTTCAAGAATATTGGCATCAGTTTTCTCACAAAGTGCGGAAATACTGTTGACGGAAGACACTCGCTGAGCCAGCATGGCGTTGGAAACCAGCTTGGAAAGTTCGCTGCTCCAGACATTGGTAGTTTTGATTTTCGCTTCCGGCACCCAATGTTTATAGATATCGACAACGTCGGCAAGTGCTTCTTGTCCGCTGGGAGTAGACATGGCACCTACCAGTACCCGGTCAGGATGCTGTAAGTCATCGATCGCGGTACCTTCCGCCATAAATTCCGGATTGGATATTACTTCAAAGTTGAGTCCTTTGGTATTGGATTGGAGAATCCGATGCATGGCTTCTGCGGTTCTGACCGGCAACGTACTCTTTTCCACCACAATTTTGTCGGACTCGGCATGTTCCACGATATCACGCGCGGTTTTTTCCCAAAATTGCAGGTCAGCCGCCCGTCCCGCGCCTCTGCCAAATGTCTTGGTGGGCGTGTGGACACTGACAAAAATAATATCCGCCTCCTTGATCCCGGCAATAATATCGGTGGTAAAAAACAGGTTGCGCCCGCGTGCCCGTTTGACAACCGCGTCAAGTCCCGGCTCATAAATCGGCAATGTTGCCGACTGCCACCCCTTAATCCTGGCAGCGTTGATATCACCCACGATAACTTTGTATTCCGGACAATTGTCGGCAATTACCGCCATAGTCGGACCACCAACATAACCGGCACCAATACACAGAATGGTTTTACTCATAATAGTTATTTTCCCTGATAGTCATAATTCAGCTTGATAAACCCAGGGAGCCGTGTAACGATCACCGGTACTTCTGCGCGGTTCCACGCAACTTGTAACGTTAATTGTTTTACGACTCTCAAGAAAACAGTAAAAAATCATACCCTGAATTTAGCCACAAAAATCTGAATTACAATTAAAAGATAGGGAACAAGATCTCAAGATCGTTGATTTTGCAATTGGCTCATTATAGGTTTAATAATGCTTTTACCTCTTTGCCTTTCGAAATTTGGTCGAATGCTTCCTGATAATCCGCAAAAGCAAACTCATGGGACATTAATTTATCCACCGGAACTTTGCTGTCGCGAATCATCCGGCAAACCCAGCCATAAGCCAGATGTTCCTCCGCGGGTTTCATTGAGATATTGAAATCACCCGGACAAGGCAGTTCATAAGCTGAACATTCCGGCACACCGTAAATAGCGATCGTCCCACCGGGAGCGAGGCAGTTTAAAGCCTGTTTCATAACTTCACGGCTGCCGACAGCTTCCGCTATCAGATCGGCTTTTCTGCCGCTAAGATTCTGCAACGCCTCCGCCATGTCGCCGCTTGTCTTTATATTTATCCCGTGGTCAGCCGCTATTTCTTTAGCTAAATTAAGGCGTTCATCACGGCGTCCGACAACGGTTACACTTGCCGCTCCGGCCATTTTCCACCACAAAGCTATAGTCAGTCCGGCAATACCGGTACCGAAGACCATTGCGTTTTTGCCGGCAGCGGATGGTTGCAACCAAGCCCAACTGGCGGTTTCCGCCAGAGAAATCGCCAGGACGGCTTCTTTTACGGATAGACCTTCAGGAACAATATTCTGGCGCAAGGCAGTATAGTCTTCAGTCAAAGAATAATCTCCATCGGCTTCCATTGCCCGGCGGTCAACAACCACGCCAAATTCAGCAAAGCCTCCCCACCCGCTGGCAAAACCGTCTCTTGAACTGCCGGGAAGTATTGCCGCCGGTCTGGTAATCATATCGCCCACTTTGAAAGTTTTTACTTTAGCGCCAACTGCGACAACTTCACCAACGGCTTCATGCCCGAGCACGCAGGGATACTGGTTATGATAAGGCTGGGTACCTTTGACAATTTCCCTGTCTGTGGTCGAACATATTCCGCAGGCCTTGATTTTGACCAGGCATTCATACTCATTATATGCCGGGTTGGGAATATCCATAATTTCTAATTTATGTTCTTTAGTTACAATCAGTGCTTTCATCAGTTGATTCTCCAGTTAAAAAGGATTCCAAGGAATGGTTCTTTGTTTTCTTCAATCATTTTGTATATGTCAGGCGCGGCTTCCGGCTTGACGCAATGCGTTATCATTTTACGGCTGTCCAACTGTCCAGCGCATAGCTGTCATTGTGGCTCTGCCGGTATGAGCGCACGGGAAATAACATGTCGGCAACTTCATGTGAAAAGTATTGAGATCCAGCGATGACGGGGGCGGATACCAACCCTGAAAGATGAATTTGCCAAAAAGTTTGAGTGTCGGGAAAATCTGATTTATAACCGCCGGAATACTCGCGGTATCGATAATAATATCAAAACCTTCGCCGCCGGAAATGCCGTCGCAACCGGTGTATTGGGACACGAATCCATGCGCGATGGGAATATTCCCAAAGATATCCCCCAAATTATCGGAAACCCATTAAAGCACTTATAAAATCTTGGGTTTTGTACTATACCTGTAGAAGCATTTTAGTGAATCGAGTGAGTCGGAAAGAAAAACTCGATGAAGATTCACTAAATGATTCTACAGGCTTGAAAAGCGGAGTCTGAAGGCTTGGAAATATGACTCCCGCCTGTACGCCACGCGTAAAGCTGGCTAAATTAAGAGCATCGCGACATTAATCGGCGCCCAGCGCACTGTCGCATGCAATTTTAACAGGCAGGGAGTCAGACATGAAAAAGACAGTCTATCCGCAAAGAAGTCAAGTCGTAAACGAAATTTTCACCAGGGAAAATCATCCTGACAAAATTCTGATTGTTCCACTTGATTACGCCAAGACGAATCATACGGTTCAGTTTTGTTTTGCCACCATTAAGAACATAAAAGACAAGCTGAAAGGATACGACTTTTCAGGCATTAAAGACGAAAACAACTATCTCTTAAAAGAGGAGAAGACCATCATTTTTTTCTCAAACTATTTAAGGCGGAGGGGACTTTTTTTGCCTTTTTTTCAGAAACAACCTTGACTTTTCGTGGAAAATCTGACCCCGATGCCCGAAAAGAATTTTTGAAATAGACTGCCTGAAAAGC
>JAGYNC010000231.1 GCA_018400135.1 Victivallaceae bacterium | reverse complement strand
GGATTATATTTCCCTTGAAATGGATAAACTGCCGCCGCCATGGTCGCTACCACTAAAACATCCTCGTTCGACGAACTGGACATTCAGGAGCTCCAACGCACGCTTGTCGACAAGGGGGTGTTCATTGATCAAAAGTTCGCCCGGGGATGAGAGAGACCACCATGTCGTGCCTCTTGCAAAATTTGAGCATATATATCGGTGCCGCGCACATGTAACCTTTTTACAAAAAGATTGTCTGGAAAACTTAAGATGGTAATTAAAAATATAGTGGCTTGTCATAAATGGCTGATGCCCCCCGAGGACGATCTCGAAACGGCCAATGTGCTGTGGGGATCACCAAAAGCATTCACAGTGCTGCTTTCAGTGCCAGCAGGCCGCCGGGAAGGCGGTCAAGGCGTTGGTGTTTCATTTGGATGGGGCCCCATGGGGCCATTCCGTGAAAAAACTCCTCCTTCCACCGCCACAAGGACGGTGATGAGAATAGTAGCTGGATTTATGGGGTGTTGACAGGCTGTGCTCGCGTCATCCACCCCCACACATAGAACCCTATAATTCAAGGAATAGTCATGTCGGATTTCAAGTTTGATAACAAGACGCTCACATTGCACATCAGCAATCTGGAAGAGGATAAATGCTATCAGTACGCGGTCTCGGAGTTGCGTCGTTTGTTTAAACGAGTGGATATTGAGACGACTCTTGTCGTTGATGATGAGCGGACGTTTCAATTGGGGGTCGACTCATTGAGAAAGAACGTTCAGTCCGCGGGGGAGGACCGCGCTCCGGACTCTTTCGTGATTGATATTGAAAAGGATAATATTCAACTGGCTGCGGATTCAGCCAAAGGCATTTTAAACGCGGTGTATGATTTGATGGAGCAGGCCGGTTTCACTTATCTTTTGCCGGGAGAGGATGGCGAGTGGCCGCCGGAGGATGGCCTGCTTCATCTGCCCCTCGGCAGGCAGACGCATGTTCCACGTTTTCCATATCGCGGTGTTTTCGCTCAACCTAAGACCAATGATTATCCTCATGACGATTGGCTGCGCTTTTACGCAAAGCTCAAGTTCAACGCGATTTCCTGCAGGGGCGGAGATTTGGCTCTTTGCGAGACGTTGGGGATCCGCTTGGAAATCGGGGGACATGGCTTCTCACATCTGTTGCCGCGTGAGTTGTTCGATGAAAAACCCGAGCTCTTTCGAATGTTTCAACCGGAAGATTTCAATGGACGCAGGATGTCTGATTCCAATATATGCGTGACCAATACGGAAACCCGTGAGATCGTCAAGGAGAATTTTCGTGAGGATCTTGCAAAAGCGGCGGGAGCCTACGCCATCCACGCTTGGGCGGACGACCTGCCTGCGGGAGGTTGGTGTTTGTGCCCAACGTGCCGATCTTTTTCTCCGGAAGACCAGTCGATGTTGGCCATGCGTTTGTTGGCGGAGGTTTGCGAAGAGGAAGACTCCGGTGTTCGCATTCCGGTCATTGCCTATCACGACACGATGTGTCCCGGCAAAAATATTGAACCGGCCAAGGAGAACTTTCTACTGTTCGCTCCGCGCGAGCGCTGTTACGGTCATGCTCTGGATGATGAGAATTGCGAACGTAACAAATTCTATTGCGACGCGTTGAGACAATGGCGGGAAACGTTCGATGGCATTGACGACTCACATACTTTCGAGTACTATTTTGACCAAGTATTGTTTCGGGGGATGTATCCATTTCTTCCTCAGATTATCATCGACGACATGAAGATCTACAGACAACACGACATTAAGACTCATCTATCGCTTCAGGTCGCCGGACCGGAATTGTCTCCCGAATACAACATGTTGATTTTTGCGCGCGCCCATTGGAACGAGGGGTTGGATGCCAATCAGTTTTGTCGGCATATCGCGAAAAAAATAGCGGCTGAACACGCCGATTCATGGTATGACTATTTGATGGAACGCGGGCGCATTTTCACGGAGGCCATGCGGATGTGTGATTACGATGTGACGGTCTATCTGGATTATCGCTGGCTGCCTGAAAACACGTCGGAATTTGGAAAAACAATGGCTGATGTCTACCAGAAAGCATCAGCCAAA
Organism: Victivallaceae bacterium; assembly: GCA_018400135.1. Classification (GTDB taxonomy): domain Bacteria; phylum Verrucomicrobiota; class Lentisphaeria; order Victivallales; family Victivallaceae; genus M55B135. Next base: position 1,945 of record JAGYNC010000231.1, on the reverse strand, counting down.
CTACATCAAGCCGCTGAAAAATTAAAGTCTTCAATCACCGCAGAGTGCCCCAAGCGACTGGTGAATCTCGCCGAGACCGAAAGCAAGCGGGCAATGTTCGAAGCCGCTGAACTACAAGCCATGCACTATCAGCAAAAGGCGCTGAATGAGTTTGCCGCGTATCTGAACTCCAATGACAAGCGGCATGCGGAAAGGGGGTGCGGGCATCTCAGCCAAGCCATCGACGCGATGGCTGTTTCCAAGAAAAAAGCTCAGGAATTCGGTCTGCCGGAAACTTGTTGGTACTTTGGAAACATCAACAAATGGCAAACCAATGAATTCAAAAAGAAACAAGCCAATTATCAATCGTTGCTCTCGAAGGAAAAGTAATCGCACCCATTCACATCATAGTTTTCCAGAAAATCATTTTAGGCAAAATGATTTTCTGGAACCTGTGAATCTCATTTATGCCATTTGACGTAGTCTTTACCCTTGCCAAATTCTCTGATGGAAGTGGCGTAGATATCGAACATCTCGCAAAGGTAATCTTCCGTGTCGCTTTTGAATTGTCCTTTGGGATAGGCGGCCAGAGCGTCGGCGAATATCCGGGGATCATTAGCTGCTATGGCGTCGCCCAAAAGCGTTTGATGTTCGGACAGCGAACTGATCAAGCCGAAAAATGGCGACGGCACGTGAAGATTCTCAATCGGCGTGATACCCTTGCCGTCAATCCGCATGCTGTATTCGAGAGCGGAGCGTTCGGAGAATCCCGCCACGGCCCCCCCCGCGTTGTTGGAGCTCGCGGCGATTTGAAACGAGCCCTCCCCATTGAGAGCGTTGAATATTGGGTTGGTGATGTCAATGTGGGAGACGCCAAACAGACGAGCTTCCCTAGTCAAAGGCGGAGCGTTCCAAATGGAGTCATCGAGATGGTTTATTTCCTCAATGAAATCGGCGAATTTTTTTTTCTACCGCAGCCGCTTCCTTTGAGGCTTTCGCGGCAAGTTCCTGCTCAGTGAGCATCGTGACTTCTTCTTTTTGGCGCGCCAAAGCGTCTTCCCAAAAAATGTGTCCGATGCCGTCTCCTTCGTTTGAGAAGATCATGGTGCCGAAGCGCATGTACAAATCGTACAATTGACGAAGGCTGCAGGATAGAACCGGAAAGCAGGAATGCCATTCGATAACCGAACGCTTCAGCGATAATGCCGCCCGTTGCGGCCCCTGCCATAGTGCCGGAAAAAACCGCGGCACTCAACGTGCCTAAAGCAAACCCGGTCCGGTGTCGGGGAGTGCCAACGGAAACCATAGTTTGAGTCGCGGTTATCGTTCCGGTTAAAGCTCCCTGGAGGATGCGCAAAGCAATCAGGGATTCTGCATGATCAACCACTCCCATCAAGCTTAAAACCAGCGCGCCTCCAAAATAGGCCCTAATCAACATGGGTTTCCGGCCGAAACGGTCGGCCAGAGCTCCCCATATCGGAGAAAACACCGCGAAAGCCAATGGCGCCGAAGCGGCAAAAAGCGCCACCCACATTTTCAGAGCCACCGGATCGGTGACGCCAAGTTCCTGAATATAATATGGCGCAAACGGCAAACCAAACTGAAACCCCATTATCGAGAGAAATTGTCCGGCCCAGAGAATCGCCAGATTGCGTTTCCAATTTACCATGATTTGATTTAGATTTTTCTTCCTTCAGTCTTTTTAAGCATATAGAGCCAATTTCAAAACTGATGATTTCTTGTTAATTCTTGCGAGTCAATTGACTCGTCCATTGCGGACTGAACCAGTTGCATGTGCAAGCTCCGGCCCACCCCCCCAGTGTTTTGTTTACCTTAAGCGTAAAAATGTTGCAATTGGCCAATTCGGACTTTGGCAGGAGACGGGTTTCCATCTCAATCTGGCGCTGATTCTCGGTGCTTTTGACGGGCTTGGTTATGGTGAAGCTGTTGGACGTCTGATTCACGC
>JAGYNC010000230.1 GCA_018400135.1 Victivallaceae bacterium | reverse complement strand
ACAAAAAACACTTAATTTTATAGATATTTTGAAACGCGGTTGTTACGTGGTAGATTATCCCTGTTCAAAAAAGTGTGTCGGGATGCGCTGCAATGAATTTTCCCGAAAGCTAAATTGTCTTGAATTTCTTCGTTTAACCCAATGGGTTAGTCAGTGAAATCATTATAACTCGTTGAAAATAATTGTATTGAAAACCAAATCAATCCAATTTATCACGGATTCAGGACAACTTAAGGAATCAGGCGAAAAAAAACGAGTTAAAAGCTGGCGTTTGAGGGTAAAAGTGGTACCCGGGGAGGGATTCGAACCCTCACTTCCTTACGGAAAACGGATTTTAAGTCCGTTTATTTAAGCACAAAATCAGAAAAAATAATCCGTTATAATCCGTTTTGCGCTTGCAAGTGGTGTAAACTATAGTAAAATATAGACAACAACCATTTAAGCGGAGCGGCCAAAAATGAAAACGACAAAGGGCGAAATTTTCACCCGAAAGACAAAGAAAAACGGAACTGTCTATGTCCTGCGATACCAGACCAACGGGCAGCGATTTACTATAACCCTAAAAGATGAATTAGGCAGACCGATTACAAACAAGCGCGATGCCACAAAGGCAGCCGATCAGCATCTTGCACCGATTACGATCAAAGATGATGCCGCGAGAAAGCAAGCGATTGCCAATTCATACCGCGATGCACTAGAAACGGCCAAAGAGCTAGAAGAGGCCAATAAGCCTAAAACTCCGCTTACTACAATGTGGCAACTTCACCCGTGGAATGTCAACACCCGGGGCAATACTGAACGCGATTTGTCGGCAACCAGCGTAAAAGACAACTTATCCCAATGGACTAAGTTTACCCACTGGGCAGAGGCCAACGATGTTTTATTTGCAGAAGATGTCCAGATTGACCACGTCAAGGCATTTAGGGAAAGTCTCAAAGCATTGTCAAATGCCAGAATTAATAAAATAACTTTATGCTGTAAAGTGATGTTTGATCTGTCTGACATTGACCCGAACCCTTTCAAAACCACTACCGGCAGACTGAACAAGGACAGTCTACGACAAAAGGCGCACAAGCCACAAGGGCGGCGCGAACTGACTGTCGATGAGCTAGAGCGCGTCTGTCAATCTGCCACCGGGGAACTGCGGACGCTACTGGCAATAGGAATGTTCACCGGCTTAAGGCTGGGCGATGCCTGCCGATTGACATGGCGTAATATTGCGCCAAATTTGAAAAAAATAACTGTCGATCCTTCAAAAACAAGATATAAAAATAATTCAGTAATCACAATACCAGTTCACCGCGCCTTGAAGCGGATATTGGGAGAAACTCCGATGGCGGAGCGCGCTGGCGATGTCCTGCCGGAATTGGCAGTTCTATACAACAAGGATAAAGTTCAAGTTAGCCGAAAAATTCAACGGCATTTCATAGAAAATGAGGTTCAAACGCACCTATCCGGCACCGGCGGCGATACCGGTACCCGGGCGGTAGTCGATGTCGGTTTCCATTCCCTGCGCCATTCATTCGTTTCGAATTGCGCCAGATCGGGCGTTGCATTAAATATTGTTCAAGAGCTATGCAGTCATGGTTCACCAGAAGTTCAAAAGCTTTATTTGCATAATAGCCTAACAGATTCTGCTCGGGCAATTGACTGCCTGCCTGACGTAACCAGCACCGGCGGCGATACCGACACCGACAAACGCCAAGAACTGGCCAACATTATCGAGATGCTACCGGCGGAACATATCCCGGCAGTAATAACATTCTGTAACAAACTAACTTCACGGAAAACACAATAATTTGAGGTAGGAAATAAAAAAATTCACAATATATAGTGTTTTTTGTTTGACTTACTATAAAATGATGCTATAATTATGTTACAGAATAAGGAAGCATATCAAAAGGTCAACAATGAAAGATAGCGAAACAAAAAAATATTGCTATGTTTGCGATCGCGAAATTATGCCGGGGAAAGAGATAAAATTAAGAGATCCAGAGACACTGCGTAATAATTTACTTTCTAATGGTATAGATATTAGCCAAATATTTAATAGAGATTATATTTCCCCAGCGGTCCGGGAACAGACTTTTTTCATATGCGGACGAGCTTCATGCAAGAGAAAATACAAGGCAAAACAACACAAGGTTGGTATTAACGCCTGCCCGATGGCCAGCAAAAAACAAAGAGGGCGTAGATACGCGAAAACAGTTCCCCACGGTTATCTTTAAATTTTAATATTGTGTCCAGAAGTGGCACAAACGTAATTGGGCACATCTGCGGACGCTGTCGAGATTAACCCACCCGATAAAATCGGTTGCGTCATAACGACAACAGAAAAGTAACGATCTAAGGCGGCTTCTCTGAGGGCATTAATCTGCTTTCAGAAAAGCCGCTTTTTTTGTGGCACGAAAGCAGAAATTGGAGAAAGTCGTTATGAAAATCGCGAACATTCCAACCAACAATCTGACGGCGGCACTGGCCATTTTAGGGCCTTATGTGCCTGAGCTCTCACCGACCGGCCTAATACAGGCACTACGTAATCACGACCCGAACCCGCGCAAGTCAACGCCTCGGCTACTGACCAAGTATGAAGTGGCTGAAATTCTGGGCGTGAGTTGGTTTACTGTCGTCAACCATGCAAAAGCCGGAAAGCTTCCCGGGAAAAAATTACCGGGCGGCCAGTGGCGTTTCGAATATGACAAGATCATTAACATGGCGCGAGGTGAAGCATGAAAAAGATTGAGGGCAAAAAAAGACCCCGGACTGGAGCCGGGGAGCACAAAGGAAATCACTACTCTAAGTATAACTCCGACCGCGTAAATGTCAAGGGGAGGGCTACAGCATGAAAGAATCATTCTTGATGTATTATTCATTTGATGAGATGGCGCAATTGCTATCAGACGAGGAGCGCGGCCAGTTATGGACGGCTGTGTTTGAGTACGCAAAAACCGGGCATGAAATCGAGTTGCCCAAGCAGACACGAATCGCATTTGTCGGAATACGCGAGCATTTGAAACGCGACAACGAAAAATATGGGAAAGTCTGCGAACGCAATAAGAGAAATATTGCCAAACGATGGGATACCAAAAATACCACTGGTAAATCTGGTATTTTAAAAAATACCAAAAATACCGATACTGATTCTGATTCTGTATCTGATTCTGTATCTGATTCTGTATCTGATACTGAAAAGAATACTAATATACGCGACAAGTCGCTTGATAGTGTTCTTTCGTTCGAACAATTCTGGAACAAATATGGGAAAAAAATTGATCGTGTGAAATGCGAAAAACGCTTTAGGAAAATCTCAAAGCCTAATCGCGAGAAGATTATTCGAAAGCTTCCTGCATATCTGGCAGCGAACCAAGATGTAAAATATCGCAAAAATCCATTATCATGGCTGAATGGAGAATGCTGGGAGGACGAGCCGCCTAAAGCACAAGAACCGGAACGACCAAAATATGGAATCACCAACATACCGGAGGTGGTGGGATGAACTCGAAACAAAAAGGAAATCGAGGCGAAAGGGAATTTGCCGAATGGCTGCGTGATAACCTAGGGATTGAGGCTAGGCGCGGCCAACAGTATTCAGGCAGTCCCGAAAGCCCGGACGTTGTTTCAGACCTTCCGATCCATATCGAGGTTAAGCGCGTAGAGCGTTTGAATCTGTCGGAAGCGATGAGACAAGCTATCCGGGATTGTGGCGATTATGCGCCAATCGTTGCACACAGGCGCAACCGCGAAGATTGGATGATCACCATGCGAGCCGATGACTTGTATGAAGTCGCTTGCATTATTGCGGATCAATGCGACCCAGATAGCTCGCTACCGTTTGCAAACTCAACCAAGGGCATATCAAAAGATGTTACAAGCCACAAGAAAATGCCGAATAGCTGTATTTTGCGCAACGCTGACGGCATTTAATGCAAAACCGCATAGAGAGACGGGGAAAGCATTAAAGTCGATGAGAGGCGCGTTAATAGGTACTCCTGAGGCTTCCCAGCTGTGCGGTAACGTGCCGATATCACTACCGG